>NZ_CP112886.1:0-85732 GCF_047114695.1 Nereida ignava | reverse complement strand
GACGATGTAGCTGATCGTGTTTGTTGCATCATCAAAGAAGGCCTGAACGTCAGGGGTGATGTTCATGTTTACAGGGTACGTCATTGTCAATCTCCTTGGTCTCAGGTGCAGGTGGTGACAGCAGCCTTGCGCCACCCTGAGTGTGTGAGCGGGCAGTAAGCGGTCGTCATTCAGGGCACCGCTTTATTGGGGCACAGCGGCTGTCGTCATCCGGGTCATCAGTCGTCGCAGGGCAAGTCCAACAACCACCGCAGCGATGAACAGAACCACTTCCCAACGCCCTGTTCCAAGGGCGGGAATAGCCGCTCCGGGGCAGAACCCTGCAATGCCCCAACCGATGCCAAATAACGCAGAGCCACCGACAAGCTTGGGATCAATATTGGTTGCGTTCGGCACTTGGAACGTACCGCCAAACAAGGGCTGCGCGCGGCGCCACACAGCGCGGTACCCAATCCCTGTGACAACCAGTGCACCACCCATCACAAAGGCAAGGCTCGGGTCCCATGTGCCTGCAATGTCAAAGAAGTTCAGCACTTTGGCTGGGTTCATCATACCCGACAGAGCGATCCCGATGCCAAAGACAAGACCTGTGAGGCCAGCAAAAATCAGTTTCATTGATCAGGCTCCGAATATGTGACGAATGATAAAGACGGTGATGCCGGCGGTGGCCATAAAGGTAGGCACCGCAACAAGCGACCGAATGGAAAAGCGCGATAGTCCGCAGACCCCGTGACCCGATGTGCAACCGGATCCCAAGCTCGCGCCAAACCCCACGATGATGCCGCCGATCACAATCATGGTTGGGCTTACTGGCACATCGACAGCGGGCATTGTGCCACTGACCAAAAAGATCACGCCGGGTGCAGCGATCATGCCAAGGATCATGGCAGCGCGCCACGATGCCTCTGCACGGTTTTGTGCGAAAACCAGACCGGACATGATACCGGTCGCCCCCAGAATGCGGCCAAGGCCAAGCATCAACATGACGGCGCCAAGACCAATCGCGAGGCCCCCGCCAAGGGAGGCAAAAGGAGTGAAAGCTGTTTCCATGGTTATGTCCATCCTGTCTTGATGCTAGCCGCCGCCATAAAGCGTCGCGCCGTGCTGCCTGAATTAGTGTTCATGAATGCCTCCTCGGGACGATAACATAGCCGCAGAATACACCCCAACAGCCAAGCCTTCAGTGACATTGTCACTTAAGCTACAAGAAGCTGAAAACATGCTGGAACAGTGCTTCATTTTCAGCCTTCCATTTCAGTAGGTAGGCTCGTTCTGCGCGTACTCATTGCGGCTGAACGCTCAACATGCAGACTAATCCCAGTGATCGGGCCAAAAGGGCATGATCTTGGTTGTATGGTAAGGTTATGCCACTCTTGAACAGACACGCTCTAGACGGCCTAGCCCCAAGCCGTAAACGTTTGAACAGGATTGCAACTTAGAATTTGCATTGTCAGAACAGTGTGCCGGATCTCTAAATCCACTAGCGAACCTCAAATTGAAGACGCCTACTAAATAATGGGTTTAGCCACTTCCCGGGCGAACCGTCAGACCCAACATGTTCCAGCTTTGCATGCCACCACGATAGTATCGAATTTTTTTAGCTGGATATCCCGCAGCAATCATACGCCGAGCAGCAGTGGGTGATTGGCCGCACCATGGACCGTTACAAAACAAAACAACAATCGGAGCCGCATCACTGCAAATCCATCCATCGAAATCAATCTCGCACCCTAGCTCATCCAATCTGTCCGCAGCTTGTGTATACGGGATAGAGATTGCGCCAGGTATCGTAGATTTATCGTAGTCAGTGCGTAGTCGTCCATCGACCAATACAGCATCTTCTCGTTGTAAAAATTCAAGAACTTCGAGTTCGCCAACTGGCGCCACACCAGGAGCAGGTATCATTGGTTGGATGCAAAAGTTTGGACATGGCCGTGACGTTTGTGTCCACGGTTCTTGCAACCGTGCATTTGGATCTTGGTTGCGCGTGATATCAACTACGCCATCAGCGGTTTGAACTGTTACGTTCATTAGGCCTTTGGTAATGCCGACGTCGTTAGCTTGCGCCGAGCCCGCCATCAGCACACAACAAGCTATTAGTTCTTTGAAATGCATGAAGTGGGCCACCTTAACTACTGTTTTCATAGTATAAATCAGAAATGAACTAACGCAAAAGACCGGCATAGCTAAGCTCAACACACGGTCCAGAAAACTCTCGGACGGCACATTGCGCCCGAGAGTGTTTGTAAAATGCATTACCCGAACATGTCCGCAGTAATACCAGAATACCAACCTTCAGATTCGAGGTAGGTTGCCTTACGTACTTCAGAACTCTCACCAGTAGATGAGATGAAGCCATCGACTTTGGCGATCTTTTCATCTGTGGCTTCATATGTTGCGCCAACTTTAACACCGTTGTCTGTGTCGATCAGCGACCAGCATGTGTTAGAGAACTTGGCAGGGAACACACGTGAACCCGTCAGCGCACCACGAATTGCGTTTGCACATACCTTGGCTTGGCTATTCGCTGAGAACCCTGACTTTGGCATATCGCCTTGCTGTGACGCGTCGCCAAGAACATATACGTCTGCATCTGCTTTGCTGGACATGTCAGCAGCATTTACGGGCGCCCAATTGCCCTGAGTAACGCCTGCAATTTCAGCAATTTTGCCGGCTTTCATGGCTGGGATGACGTTGCACACGTCAACACTGACAACCTCTCCATCAATGCTGAGCGTCATACCGTTCGGGTCAACTTCGACGTTACCGCCGCCAAATTCTTCACCGACCCAATCGATCATACCGCCATAGTTATTTGCCCAACCCTCTTGGAACAGCGCCATTTTTGAGAATTTCGGCTTAGGGTCTGCAACAATAATT
Organism: Nereida ignava; assembly: GCF_047114695.1. GTDB lineage: Bacteria > Pseudomonadota > Alphaproteobacteria > Rhodobacterales > Rhodobacteraceae > Nereida > Nereida ignava. The sequence goes on along the minus strand of NZ_CP112886.1, from coordinate 82,852 downwards.
TTTGCAGTCGGGTTATTTGCTTTGAGGTAATGCGCAACCATCGAGACCCGCTCATACGGACCTGGAGGGCAGCGATATGGGTTCGGTGGTGCTACCATCGCGAATACACCACCCTCAGGCATCGCAGCCAACTGAGCTTTCAAAAGCTCTGTTTGAGAGCCTCCCTTATAAGCATGAGGCATCGCGTTTTGTGCTGTTACATCCCATCCGGCTACTGCGTTATCAACAAAATCGATACCCGGGCTTAACACCAATTTATCATATGTAAGCTTTGCGCCACCGGCCAGCGTGACTTGCTTACTATCGCGGTCAACACCAATGGCCCAATCGTGAATGACATTCACGCCCGCGGCAGCCAAACCACCGTAGCTGTGACCGAGTTCATCCATCTCCTTAAAACCACCTAGGTACAGGTTTGAGAAGAAGCAGGTGTAGTAGGTACGGGTGGGCTCAATGAGTGTTACATCAATTTCGCCTTTACTATCCTTAGCGATATAACGAGCCGCAGTCGCACCGCCTGCACCACCACCAATTACAACGACGCGCGGCTTGCCGCTCCCTGCAGCCAGCGCCATAGGAGCCGATAAAGCAGCAGACGCCGCCACTGTGGCACCCAAAAACTTTCTTCTGTTTATAGTCATCTCTTATTCCTCCCTTTATTGCCTCAGTTTCCGAGGCTTTTGAAATACGCTGCAAGCGCAGCGATCTCATCATTGGCCAAACGACCAGTGACCATTTGCATCACGGAATTATCGCGATACTTTTCCTTGTAAGCGTGCATTGCGGTAACGAAATCGGCCTCGTCCCAGCCTGTAATGCCGGGGATGCCATCATTGGCACCACTTGATAAATGACATGTGGTACACTCTGACCCGAGATACTCGCCGTATGCGACGTCACCATCCATAGCCAATATTTCCGGTGATACAGAAAAACCGGCTTCCGGAGCGATCGAGCTATCAGAGTATGTTGCAAGGTACGCAATCACATCCGCGCGCTCGCTAGACTTTGTTAAGCCCCGAAAACTCATCCGCGTTCCTGGCAGGTATTTTTTCGGAGCCTCTAAGAAAGCATTAAGAGCGGCTTCATCCCAAACCAGACCGTCAGCGGCGGCATTTTTTAGAGCCTTAGAGTATTTCACGCCATCAATGTTTGCGGCAGGTGCGCCAATGATATTGTTGAGGTTGGGTCCGACGCGATTACGCGCATCATCACCCACCATGTGACAGCTGGCGCATTTCCTATAGACTTTTTTGCCCGCATCGGGGTCCCCTACACTTTCCGCGTGAGCAGAAAATGCAGAGACCGTCAAAGCGACACATAATCCTATTCTAGAAAAATCCAAAAGCATGATTACTCGCCAAATGTTCGCAAGTATTCGATGACAGCCTGCTGGTCAGATGCTTTCTTCAGACCGGAAAAAGCCATCTTCGTACCCTTCATGTACGATTTTGGTTTTTCCAAAAAACTGGCCAAGGCTTCATCATCCCAAACCAAACCATCGTCGAGCGCTGCTGCAAACACCTTTGAGTATTTGAAACCATCAACCGAGCCCATGGTCCGACCAACAATGCCATTCAAATGCGGGCCAGAACCATTCTTGGCGCCTTCACCAACCTCATGGCACGCACGGCATTTCTTGAACACTTTTTTGCCATCATCAATCAGCTGCGCTTCCTGATCCTCTGCGGACACCTCTTCAGCAATCGCCTTTGTGGCGGCAGGTGCTTTTGGCGCAACAGTGGCTGCAGGGGTAAATGCGGGGCCAGTGGCCGAGAATGACGGCAGACCATCAATCGTGGCACTGTTCATGACCGAATTGGAACCACCTTCTGGCGGTGTCTCAACCAAGAAGACAGACCGCATCGTGACTTCGACTTCTTCTTTACAGTTTTTCATGCATGGCTCAGTGCGCCAAGCCGCGTACTCAGTTTCAGCGCGGTCGTCCAAAACAAAACCGTCTTTGTTGTGCATTTCAAAGTCAGCAAAATTTTCTTGTGATAGCACAAAATCGTCATCAACCATGTCATTGGAATAAAGAATATAAGCAACGATCGCGTACGTTTCATCCGCAGTCAGAGTCCCTGCGGCACCGAACGGCATTGAGCGATTGATGTAGTCCCACACAGTAGAAAGATGCGGCCAATAGGAGCCAACTGTTTTGATGGGGTCCTCATCTGCCAGCGTGTCAAAACCTCCCGCTAGCACCGGCCAATTGTCGACACCTTCAGCGAAGTCACCGTGACAGGCGGCACATTGATCCGCAAACACCTCTTCACCTGTGAACACATCGCCAGATCCCACGGGCAAACCACGTCCATCCGGCAGAACATCCACATCCCATGCTGCAATTTCCTCAGACAGCGCCAAACGACCAATTTGATATGTGTCGGCCTTGAGCGGAGCAGGCTCGGCAACAGAGCCAATCTGGGAGGCAGCTGCTGCCAGATTAGTTTCGACAGTCGTCAAACGATCTTGAAGAGCTTGGACAACTTCATTCTGTGCGTCGCTGGAATTCTGTGCCGCTGATGTCCGAGCGTTGGCTTGATCAAGCTGAATTTCGAGGGACTCGATAGTGCTCTTGTTGTAATCACGCCCCGCTAGTCCAAAGGCGAGCCCAAGTGCTAATGCTGTGCCACTGGCTGCCGGCAGGAAGATATTAAGAAACTTCGACATTCTCAGCTTTCCCTTCTACGTCTACGTACCAAGTCTGGATACAGTTGTTGTGATACACAGCGTTCTCGCCACGTTGTTCTCTCAGTTGTTCTTTAGTCGGTTGAACGTAGCCGGTGTCATCCATAGCCCGTGCTTGCAAAAGCATCGGGGCACCGTCCCACTCTGTGTCTAAGTAGAATCGCGTCAGAGCTTTTGTGTCACCCTGCTTGCCAAGCCGCGCAGTTTCCCAGGTAATGCCGCCGTCTTTGGACACGTCTACGCGCGTAATCTGACCGTGACCTGACCAAGCCAGACCGGAAATAACCATCGGCCCTGCACCATGTGTGATCGGCATTTGCGGGCTTGGAGATGTAATGACAGACTTTGCGTCCATGACCCACGTCCACTTACGTGCTACCCCATCCTCGTAAACGTCGGTATATTTTGATGTTTCCTCGCGGCTCTCAACGGCGCGATCAGTGATTTCAATACGGCGCAACCACTTAACCCAGAGGTTACCTTCCCAGCCAGGTACTACCAAACGCACTGGATATCCGTGCTCCATCCGCAAGGCTTCACCGTTTGCTTTGAAAGCGACCAGAACGTCATCCAGCGCTTTTTCCATAGGTATGGAACGTCCGTTCGATGATGCATCGGCGCCTTCAACATACACCCATTTATCCAAAGAGATGTCAGCTCCCGCTTCTTTTAGAAGCGTCCGCAAAGGAACACCGGTGTATTCCATGTTGTGGATCATGCCATGTGTAAATTGTACGCCGTTCAGCTGCGCACCGGCCCACTCCATACCCGTGTTGGCAGCACATTCGCAGAAATACACATGGTTTTCGCGTGGCAACCGCTCGAGGTCTTCATAAGTAAACACCAAAGGCCGATCCACAAGACCATTGATCATCAAGCGGTAGTCATCTTTGTGGAGTTCAATCGCGCCCGAGTGATGGCGTTCAAATGCACACCCTTGGGGTGTGATTGTGCCTTCAAGCGCATGAATTGGTGTGAAATTGATAGACGAAATAGGTGAGGCTGTCAGCCATTCAACATTGCGACGAATAACGTCGGACTCAAAGCTAATCGGAAGGCCGTAAGGTGTTTCATCTACCCCCGCGCCCAGATATGAGGCCCAGTCCTGCAACTCGGTAATGGCTGGATCAGGTGTTTGGGCACTAACAGTACCAGCAGCTGTGCCTGCGGCTACTGCAGCACTTCCTCGCAAGAAGGCGCGACGGGAGGTTTTAGACATCTCATCCATTTATTGAGTTCTCCAATTTTCTATTCAAAGGCCAACGACGTCGACGCTATTGTTTTCTGACACCGTTACAGTGCCGAGCTTGCGGACATGGTTCTCGACCACATCCCAGATTTGGGGTCCTTCGGTTCCCTCATTCACGCTGGCCCAACCGGCAACAACGTAAGAATGAGCCGGATCAATACGCTCGCCGGTAGCGAGTAATGTCATTTCGGAAATGCGTTCACCTTGGGGTTTGCTAACGTCAATCCGGTAGCCAAGACCACCAGTGCGCACCATATCGCCACCCTGTTGATAATAAGGGTCCGGATTAAAGATGTTGTCGGCGACATCTTCCAAAATGACTTTGAGAAATTCACCCGTCATTTCACTACGATAGGCCTGACCGTAAGACATCGAAGTGACGCCAAACACATCTTCGCGCGTGATATCCTGACCAGGCACAAGCGATGGCCCCCATCGCACGCCTGGACTTAGCGCAATCTGCGCATCACGTTCGCTAAGTAATGCGTCACAAATCAAATCATCCCAAGTTCCATTGAAGTTCCCGCGACGATACAAAAGGCTATCAGTACGTCCTAATACTTCAGTTAGCTCAGGCAGATAGGGAGCGCGCTCGGCATCAATGATCGCAGCTACTTCAGCGTCTGGGGCAATTACGTCAGAAAAAATTGGGATCAGCTTGGTGCGGTACCCCATCATCCGGCCATCTCGGATATCAAGGTCGACACGGCTCACAAACTTACCATTAGAGCCTGATGGCAAAACAATTGTACTACCAACGACTACAGGCTCAGGTAGCGCATCATGTGTGTGACCAGATAGAATAACGTCGATGCCAGGCACTACGCTGGCCATCTTCTTGTCTACATCAAAACCGTTGTGACTTAGAACAACAACGCATTCCGCACCTTCGGCGCGTACCTTCTCAACCATCTTCGCCATGTTTTCGTCGCGAATACCAAACGAGAACTCTGGGAACATCCAGCCTGGATTGGCAATTGGCATGTATGGGAATGCTTGACCTATTACAGCAATCTTCGTGCCGCCACGCTCAAACATTTTATAGGGTGGAAAGAGATCAGATGGCTCATCCCATTCAGAGTCAAAGATGTTCTGCCCTAGCGCCGCAAAAGGAAGACTTTCGACAAGCTCAGTTACGCGCTCAGTGCCTAAGGTGAATTCCCAGTGGAACGTCATCGCGTCAGGCTCGAGCGCGTTCATGACATTCACCATGTCTTGCGCTTGTGTGATGTGTGTTGTGTAGGAGCCGTGCCAAGTATCGCCGCCATCCAGCAAGATAGCATCGGGCCGATCAGCGCGAATAGCTTTCACAACTGTGGCCACGCGGTCCAAGCCACCAACACGTCCGTACCCTTGTGCTAGAGACGAAAAATCGCCTGAACTTAGGGCATAGTGGCTCGGACTACCGTCCTCGATGCCGTACATTTTACGGAAGTCAGCACCTGTGACGTGCGGAACCGCACCGGCATTGGCACCAACTCCGATATTCACGGAAGGCTCGCGAAAATAGATTGGTTTCAGTTGTCCATGAATATCTGTGATGTGGATCAGTGAAACGTTCCCGTACGTATCAAACTCAAGTAACTGATCCTGACTGAGCCGTTGTTGGGCAGCCAAACGTGCCCAGTTCCCAAAGCCAGAGCCACCAACGATGGCTGAGGCGGCCATACCAACTTGCAAAAAATCTCGACGTGAAATCATTCGATGCATTCTTTCAATAAGCTATATGAATATTTGAATTTCATTTCGCGCAAATTTCCATATTCAGGGCTGGTTGCGGATCAATTGAAGCAATTGGCTGAAGTGGTTTCGGAAGACCATCTGGTCCTACCGGCTGGTCTTGAAAACAAATGTGAGAGCCAAAGGTGCCACGGCCTTAAACTGCAGCTAAGTGCTGAAAATCAATTCAGGCACCTTCTGGCGTAAATCTCACTAAGCAACGCTGACCTTCTTTTTCGCCTCATAGATATCACCATCATCGTCGTACCATTTGAAAGTGAACTCACCACTCTCTGGGACAATCGCTTCAAACTGAAAATATGGATTGGTAGAAATGGCTGGCTCAAGCAGTACATCAATCACATTTTCGCCGTTAAATTCGGCCGTAAAGCGGTTGATAATCGATCTCGGAATAAGGTTACCGTCATCGTCCTTACGCTGACCGCTTTCCATTTTGTGGCTGATCAGTGTCTTGATTGTAATTGCTTCACCAGCTTCAGCTGTTTTGGGTACCTTCACCCTTGGTTTCACACCAGACGCCATATTGTATCTCCTAGGTATATTGTCAGCACCGCCGACAGTATGAATGTTTGAAGTGCAGCCAATTAGCCGCCACAACCACCGATGGTCACTTTGACATTTGCCTTAGCCATCTGGAATGATCCGTCTTCCATCTCTGCCACAGCCACGACGTTCTGCGTTGTGGATAGTCGAATGCGTGTAGATGCTGTGCGCGACGCACTCAGCGCACCAAACTTGAAGGTGGCAACGCTTGGAGTTGGGTTCCCATCAGCGAACAATGTGATAGCGACAGCACCTGGAGCATCTATTTCCACGGGAACAGTGTTGCCATTTTCAGCAATTTCAGGGGCCGTGATGGAAATGCCGCCTTCAACAGCACCTGCGCCGCTTGTAAGAGCCGCAATTGCATCATCTGTCAGGCTTGCAAGGGCCGGCGTACCTACAACAGCGGTCATCGCCAATGCGCAACCACCCAATGAAAGGATCGAGCGCCTGTTAAACTGTCTAGTATGGGTAGTCATGTCGGTAGGTTTCCCTTCCTGTAGTTAAAAAGTGAGAGACGGTGAATTCGCAATAGCGTGCTTGATCTAAGAGGCGTTGCGCGAGTGTTCTAACCGGATGTCTTGGATCGCCAGCAGAGACACAAACAGTCGATGACGCATTTTGCAGCATTATCAGTCGCCCCTCCCAAGCCGATTCAGTTGCTGATTTAAGGTATGCTAGTGGACACCAACACATTCACGCAACAACAAATTCAATTAAAAGAATTTTTATATTTGTTAGCGGGTGCAGAAAAATAAGATATATTTTGCGCATAATGGCAGTCTGGAAAGGCCAAACAGACTACCTGACTGTACAACACTTAGCCACAATGCCGCAGCGCAGCAGGTCAGTTGTAAGGATATAAATCGGGTTAAATGAGCTTCAAAGACCCCCGGCCCAAAGTTATTCAGTAATTGAGTAGGTTGGCTTACAGGGCTGCAAACCACCTTACATGTAATAAATGAGGCAGCTAAAATTTCGACGATTTTGTTACACTCATTCACCCTACGCTCACTAGCCGAGCCTGCTAAACCAGGGCACATAATCGAGCATCACTTGCGCAATAGCTCCAATCTGATCGGTCCCAACAAGGATTCCGAATGTAATCAGGCATAAGCCAGTGACCTTTTCGACCATCCCAAGATATGTCCTAAACCGCGACATCCATGATGTGAATTGATCCACAAACAGCGATACTAGAACAAACGGCAGGGTCATGCCCACTCCGTAAACAAATAATAACTGCGCTCCCTCTGCAGCGGTATCTTGCGCGGCAGCCGTAAATAAAATTGCGGCCAGGACTGGCCCTACACAGGGGGTCCAACCAAAAGCAAATGCCAACCCCACGACATAGGCTCCTACAAATTTTGAAGGATCAATCAAACGAGTTTCAATTCTGACCTGGCGGTGGAACCCAGCAATCTGAACGATACCCAAAAAATGTAGACCCATTACAACTAATAGGCACGCAGCCACTAATCGAAGTACATCAAACCAATCTTGCATCAGTACACCCAGAGTGCTGGCACTCGCCCCCAAAGCGACAAATACCGTAATGATACCAAGACCAAAAAAGATGGAAGAAGCTACTGCCCGCGCGCGTTCAGAGATAATCGTGTTCTGGCTGGATTGAGCTTGGTTAAGACGGGAGCCGGCAAAATAACTAATATAGAACGGCACTATCGGTAAAACGCAGGGGGATAAAAAAGACAAAAGGCCCGCTGTAAGGGCACCGACTGTAGTCACCTCGAACATTTTATCTCCGTCACTCACTTGAGCAATTTGCGTAAAGGCATATGTTGAATTCACGAGAGACGTCAACGAAAGGGCGCTCCAGCATGATCAAAGCGATTTTTACTGCGACGTTACTTTGCACTCCCTGCACCGCATTTGCAGAGACAGTTCTACTTATGGCTGAGAGAGACGGATGTTATTGGTGTGATCGATGGGATACTGAGATAGCGGAAATTTACCCAAAAACTTCTGAAGGAAAAACTGCTCGCCTTGAACGCTTTGATATCAAAACGGGAGCGCGAGACGTAGATCTCGAGAAGCCTGTCCGTTTTACACCCACTTTTATTCTTGTTAATGACGGTAAGGAAGTTGGCCGTATTGAAGGCTATCCTGGTGAAGACTTCTTTTGGGCAATCCTTTCGAAGATGCTCAAAGATGCTGATATACCTTTTGAGCAAGCGAGTTGACCCCTATGGATAGCCAAACTGCCACATCCAACATCCGCACTGATGAAGCAAAAAGTAAACTGCCCGTGTTTGACGTAAATATGTGCCCCGAGGATATGGAGAAAATGGTTGCTAATGCCGAACAGGCATCAAGCTTCCTAAAGGCTATCAGTCACGAAGGTAGATTGATGATTTTGTGCCATCTGGCATCAGGCGAAAAGTCTGTAACAGAGCTTGAAGAGCTTTTGTCTGCTCGGCAGGCAAGCGTCTCGCAACAGCTAACTCGGCTCCGCTTTGAAGGCCTGGTAAAGCCACGTAGAGATGGCAAGGCTATTTACTATAGCTTGACAGATGACCGCCCTCGGCAAATCATAGAAGTCGTATATGATCTGTTTTGCAAAAACAGCTAGCCAAACTTCTCGCCCAAGTTTGGTCGGGAGGATTAGACATCTATGGAAGTTCTCGGAGAAGCAAACACAATAGCTTTGATTGGCCTATTGGGCGGAATAGCCCTTGGGTTAGCCGCAAGACTGGGCCGATTTTGCACATTAGGTGCAATTGAGGATTATCTCTATGGAGCTGACCCCAGGCGGATGGGTATGTGGGGTGTCTCTGTTGGAGTGGCAATTATCGGAACACAGGTGTTGTTGGGTACTGCTTTTGTCGAAGGCAGTGACGTTGCATATCTATCACGCGCCTGGAACCCGCTCAGCACAGTCATCGGTGGGCTGCTTTTTGGATACGGCATGGCCCTGACGGGCAACTGCGGCTACGGTGCGCTCGCACGGCTGGGTGGCGGCGACCTGCGGGCATTTGTCATTGTTCTGGTTATGGGGCTCTCCGCATATTTCGTAATGTCAGGTCCCCTCGCCCATTTGCGAATAATGTTGTTTCCCGTGGTACAAAGCTCAGACACAAGCCAAGGGTTGGCACAGTTGTTGGGTGATTTTGGCGTAGCTCCTTGGGTGGTTGGTATCGTAGCAGGGACGATTATTGTGCTAGCATCGCTTCGAACTGCACGAGGCAAACCGTTTCAAAGCTACGCGCTATGGGGAGCGCTAGTGGGCCTTGCCATCACATCCGGCTGGGTGGGAACACATTGGGTGGCGACAGTCGGCTTTGACGGCGAAACGATCCGCACACATACTTTCGCGGCACCCGTTGGGGATACGATCTTCTATAGCATGACAGCATCGGGAAATACTGTTTCGTTTAGCGTAGGTTCGGTGGTGGGTGTCATTATTGGAGCCGCATTTGGTTCAATGTTCAAAAAGCAATTCCGCTGGGAGGCGTGCGAAGATCCGCGAGAGTTAAAACGACAGATTTTTGGAGCCGCGCTAATGGGTGTTGGCGCGATATTGGCAGTAGGGTGTAGTGTGGGTCAGGGTATCGCTGCATTTTCGGTCTTAGCATACAGTGCACCGGTTACACTTATCGCAATCTTTTGTGGCGCGGCTTTTGGTCTGAGGCAACTCATCACAGGCTTTAAAGTCGCTCCTTAGGTGCCTCTATCTTTCCTCACAACGTGTGTTATTTCGCTCCGATAAAGACGCTTCGCCCCTTTCAAAACCCCACCAAAGAGGATGCTCCGCCCTCTTTGGAAACACCAAGCCCAGGACATCTTGGGACCGCCTCGGGGCTCTGTCACACCAAAGGTTTGCCACACTTTTCGCGCGGTCAGGCTTGGGCTGCGTGTGATCAAAAAGGAATGTTGGTGCTTTAATCAGAGAAGTCTTGGTTGCCCCAGTTTTCAGAGGGCCCCTCGTTATGGACAGCTCAGACCGTCGCGCCCCTCATCTTTGATGCACAGAGCAGTGTTTTCAATACTCAAAGTATGACCGTTATTTAAAAACGATGGCTCATGGAGTGATCCACTCATCAAAAGCTCTCGCTGGCTTGAACCTTGATAGCTCTATTCAACTTTTTCATCTCTGTCCGGAAATTACGCAATTTTCTGTTATCGTTTCCGTATGCATTGACCACGAGTAGATCGGGGCTCATTTCAGCAGCTGCTCTGGCCATCTCGCGTAGGTCTGTGCCTTCGGACAATGAGATGACAGCCGCGTTTATGTTGCGTAGCCCTGCCATCTGACTGGTCGCCGCAGTATTTCCGGACACGTAAATGCGGGTGTTATCGTTTTCAATTATGACTCCGATATCTGTTTGGTCACTATTTTCAGACACAGCGGTGGTTGCGGTGAACTCCAGCCCGTCAACTTGCTGAACAGCTCCAATTTCGAACGGCGTGATGACATTGTTTGAAATCATTAACGGCAGCTCGTTGATCACAGCTTGCGGTGCCAGTACGACTGTATTGCGGCGTAGCATCCCGATCATGGTGCGCACACTGAGGTGGTCCGGATGTGCCCGTGTCAGCACCACAATATCCGGTGAACCGTAAGCAGCGTATTGAATTTGGGACCCTGTGGGATCGATCAAAATGGTGGTGTTGTCCCAAACAATTGTGACATTTGCACCCGATGTCGTGACAATCTGTGGAAGCCTATCAAGCGCAGAAGTCTGCTGCGCTTGATAGATGCGTGAGACACTTGTGCCGTGTTCTATGGCTTGTTGCTCTGCCGTGCCCGGAAGTGTTGTGAGCATGATCACAACCAGTGCTTGGGCAAGCTTAGAAAGCATATTGAACAACGGCATGACAGCGTCTCCTTTAACCAGCGAGATACGTGCGGAACCACGCTACCATACGTTGCTCGGCAAGCGTGGCCGCAGCCTCATCATAGCGCGGTGTCGTGTCATTGTGAAATCCGTGGTTCACGCCGGGATAAATATGAGCCTCGTAAGGGTTGTCGTTCTCTTCCATCGCAACTTGGAAGGCGGGCCACATGGCATTGATGCGCTGATCCAATGCTGCAAGTTGAACCATCAGTGGCGCATTGATCCGTGCTACCTGCTCTGCATCTGGAAATGAGCCATAAAAAGGCACACCCGCAGCCATCTCAGGGTACGCAGCTGCAAGCCGTGTGACGACGCCGCCTCCATAACAAAAACCAGTCGCGCCAACTTTGCCATTAGTGCCTTCGAGGTTCTGCAAATACTCAAAGCCAGCAAAAAAGTCATTCAAAAGCGCGCCCTGATCCAAAGTCCGCTGCATTGTCCGGCCTTCATCATCCGTGCCGGGATACCCCCCAAGGGATGACAGGCCATCTGGGCCCATCGCGATAAAGCCTGCCTTGGCAAGACGACGGACAACGTCACGAATATACGGGTTCAAACCGCGGTTTTCATGAACCACCAAAATAGCCGCCGGTGGGCGCTCTGGGTTAATATTAGCAGGACGCACAAGATACGCGTTGATGTCGCCGGCTCCATCGGGGCTTGCGTAAGTAATGTCTTCACCCACGATATCCGGATCATCTGAGGCAACCTGCTCGGCCAGCGCATAATTTGGCGATAGCGTTCCTAAAATCGCAGCAGCAGTAATGCCACCAACAGCCCATTTGCCCGCCCGATCCAAAAACTCACGTTTCGAGATCTTGCCGTGGGCGTAATAGTCGTAGAGATCCAAAAGGTCTTGATCGAAATCACCAGCCGTCAAGCGGCGCGCGTTTGTTTTAACAGTCATCTCATTTACTCCAGGTTACCAATTAACCAGAAGTATTTCACTATTGCGCGATGACCACCGCAGCAGATCACATGTCTGTGTGCATCTTTGCGGGTTCATCGTGCTGTCAGACATGTGCGCCTATTGTCGCATGATCTTCCCCTGTAGGGCAGTGCAGCATACCTCAGGCTCAGGAATTGTCTTTTTTCTTTCTGGAGCTTCTGGTGGACACACTTCTTCTTTCTCGTATTCAGTTTGGTGCGAATATCTCGTTTCACATTCTGTTTCCAACAATCACCATCGCCTTAGGATGGGTATTGTTGTTCTTTAAGGTGCGCTTCACCGCGACCGGAGAGCAAAAGTGGATGGACGCCTATATGTTCTGGGTGAAGGTATTTGCGTTATCTTTCGCCATGGGTGTCGTGTCGGGTATCACGATGTCGTTCCAATTCGGTACAAACTGGCCCGGCTTCATGGAAACCGTTGGCAATGTGGCGGGCCCCCTACTGGCCTATGAAATCATGACTGCATTTTTCCTTGAGGCGGTATTTCTTGGGATTATGCTTTTTGGTGCCTCACGGGTTAAACCTTGGGTGCACACCTTGGCCACGTTCTTGGTCGCCTTCGGGACCACAATGTCGACGTTCTGGATCATCGTTCTGAATTCATGGATGCACACCCCCCAAGGTTATGAGGTGATTGACGGCGTTGTGCACGCAACCAACTGGCTTGAGATCATCTTCAACCCTTCAATGCCGTATCGCTTTATTCACATGATGCTGGCATCTGGACTAACAGTTGCCTTTTTGGTGGCGGGTATCTCGGCCTTGCGGATGTTGTGGGGCGACCGCGGCGAGGACGTAAAGACTGCGCTTCGCGTTGGTGTCATTGCTGGTGCTGGACTTATCCCGCTGCAAATTCTGGCTGGTGATTTTCACGGACTAAACACGCTCGAATATCAGCCTGCAAAAGTAGCAGCGATGGAAGGTAACTGGGAGACAGGCCCGAATGTGCCATTGGTGCTTTTTGCCCTGCCCGACCAAGAAGCGCGTGAAAATCGCTTTGAGATTGCCGTTCCTAACGGCGCCTCACTCATCTTGACCCACAAAGCGGACGGTGTCGTGCCTGGCCTGAATGACTTTATCACTGAGGGCGGTGAGGTGTTGCACCCGCGCGTGGCGCCAGTATTTTTCAGCTTCCGCATCATGGTGGGCACAGGCATGGCAATGCTGTTACTGTCATGGGGTGGTGTTGTGATGCTGCGTAAATACGGCGCGGGGGCGATGCCAAAAGCGGCTCTCTATGCTTTCTGTGCCATGAGCTTTAGCGGCTGGATCGCGACATTGGCCGGTTGGTACACCACTGAAATCGGGCGGCAGCCATGGCTTGTTCAAGGCGTGCTCACCACAAAAGATGCCGTTAGCGATGTACCTAGCGCAATGGTTCTGAGCACACTGATTGGGTATCTTGTGGTCTATGCGGTGCTAATCGTGGCCTATATTGGTGTCATAACGTATCTCGCGCGCAAGGCGACCCGTGGCGAGCCGTTCTCGTCGCGTACTTACCCGCGTCGTGGCGAAGCGGTAGCGTCCAACCTGCAACCAGGAGAATAATGATGGATTATTTCGGTGATCCCGCAGTCTGGCTGCCATGGACCTTTGCGGCCCTGATGGGTCTATCCATTCTGATCTACGTGGTGTTGGATGGATTTGACCTTGGAGTTGGGCTGCTAATGCCGCTTTCCAATGACGATGAAAAAGACCGACTGGTAGCCTCAATCGGCCCTTTTTGGGATGCCAATGAAACGTGGCTGGTACTTGCGGTCGGTCTTTTGCTGGTGGCCTTCCCCACGGCCCACGGGACTATTTTGACGGCACTTTATCTGCCAGTTTTTGTGATGCTTATCGGGCTCATCTTGCGAGGCATTTCATTTGAAATGCGGGCCAAGGCACCCATTGCCCAGAAACCAATGTGGAACGGTGCTTTTTTTGCAGGCTCACTTATGGCCTCACTCAGCCAAGGTTTTATGCTGGGAATGTATATCATGGGCCTAACCTGGACCCTACCCAATGTGATTTTCGCGCTTCTCACGGCGGTTTTCTTAACCGTTGGTTACAGCTTTATTGGTGCGGCGTGGCTTATCTCTAAAACGGATGGGCAACTACAGCGGCATGCAATCCGCTGGGCGAAGGGGGGCATTTGGGGCCTCATCCTTGGGATAGGTTCGATTTCATTGGCTACTCCTTTTGTCAGCACCCGTATTTTCGATAAGTGGTTTAGTTGGCCAGAAGCGCTTTATCTTGCGCCAATGCCAATCTTGTCTGCAGCACTAGTCGTATTCTTGTGGTGGCAATTAGGGCGGATGCCCCTCACCAATGACAGATGGGCATGGACGCCGTTTGCCGCGGCGATCGGGTTGTTCACGCTGGCTTTTGCTGGGATGGCCTACTCTTTCTACCCCTATGTAGTCCCAGAAAAAATCACGATTTACGAGGCCGCATCAGCACCAGAAAGCCTTTTCATTATTTTGATTGGAACGCTTTTCGTCGTGCCTGCCATCTTGGGATATACGGTCCTGTCGTATTACATCTTCCGCGGTAAAGCGACGGCGCTTCGATACGACTGAAGCGTGTAAACTTTCGCAAAAATGAACATAAGCTGTTCAGCGCTTTGCCTTCTCATTGAACCATCTAGAGCGTAGCATTTGCTCAAACGATGCTTAGATTGGAGCAAACCATGAGTTGGAACCCAAGCATTGAACCACATTGTCCTGATGCAGGGTCGATGGACTCGATTGAAACGCTAATCGTTCCGCGTGCCCGTGATATTGGTGATTTTGAAGTTCGCCGTGCATTGCCTTCGGTTGAACGCAAGATGGTAGGCCCGTTTGTGTTCTTCGATCAGATGGGTCCCGCAGAATTTTTGACCGATCAAGGCATTGATGTACGACCGCACCCGCATATTGGTCTCGCAACAGTCACCTATTTATATCAAGGCGAATTTCAGCACCGTGACAGCCTTGGCACAAATCAAATGATTTACCCCGGTGAGGTGAATTGGATGATCGCGGGTAACGGGGTAACGCACTCCGAACGAACCAGCGCGCAGACAAGAGCAAGTGGTAGCAAATTATTTGGCATTCAGACTTGGGTTGCACTGCCTGAAGAGCATGAAGAAACAAACGCGGGCTTCGAACACCATAAAGAAGCCGAGCTGCCGTTTTTAGAGGGCGAAGGTAAACAGGTCCGCTTGATCTTGGGCAATGCTTGGGGTGAACGCGCACCCACCAAAACATTCTCTGAGATGTTTTATGCAGACGTGGTGCTTGAACGCGGTGCGATGCTTCCCCTGCCCCATGATCACGAGGACCGTGGGCTTTATCTAACATCAGGGTCAATTGAGGTGGCTGGGGATACTTTTGAAGCGGGTCAAATGATGGTGTTCCGCCCGGGTGACAAGATTACCGTAAAAGCCGGTTCTTCAGGCGCACGTCTAATGGCTTTGGGGGGTGAAACCCTCAATGGTCCCCGTCACATTTGGTGGAACTTTGTAGCGTCCTCGCGTGACAAGATTGAAGCCGCCAAGGTTGCTTGGGCGGCCGGTGATTGGGCGCATGGTCGGTTCCAATTACCACCCAACGATAATGATGAGTTCATCCCCCTGCCCTAGTTTGCCACCTTGAGTGGAAAAAGCAAAAATCGGCTAAGTAAGATCATTTGTCTCAATTGGTTGGGCGTAAAGGTACGAATAATCTGAGCAGCTTACTTTAGTGCGACAATGTTCTGACATGATCGGATACGCAGAATATTGTCCCGTATGACGGCTCTTTGCCCCCATTTACGAGAATTAAATTTTCGCTTAATGCCACTCTGAAACAAATTTAGGGACCGCGTTATGAGACTTATTCTTACCACACTTGTCGCAATCGTTGGTATTGCTACAGCGCCGCTCGCGGCAACATTTGGACCGCTTGTCGAGGCTGATGATCTTGCCAACGCGCTAGATACGAAACAACCCGTTCTTCTTGATATCCGCAACGACGGCTATGCGGACTCTCACGTGGACGGCGCACTTTGGGCACCGTACAAATTGTTCCGTGGCACCAAAGACAATCCCGGCGGCCTTATGGATTTGGCGGTTTTGGAAGAGCACCTTGAGAAGCTAGGCCTCGAGCAAGACGAGCCTATTGTCATCATTTCAGAAGGTAACACTGATACAGATTTTGGTGCAGCAGCGCGTGTATATTGGACGCTTAAATCAACCGGCTTCACCGACCTGAGCATCCTGAACGGTGGACGGATTGCATGGCGAGACGCAAACCTGCCTCTAAACAACACGCCTGAGACCGCAGTACCAAGCCAGCTGGACCTTGAGTTTGATACCACTTGGTTGGCGGATACTCAGCACGTGTCTTCAGTGGTAAAAGGTGAAAACTCAGGGCTTTTGGTTGATGCACGGCTGCCCGAGTTCTTTGCTGGCGACAAAGCACACGGTGCTGCCAAACGCCCAGGGACGTTGCCCGGCGCTGTTAATCAATCCTACGCAACATTTTTCGAAAATGGAGCCGCAGCCATCTCAACCCCGACAGATATCTCTGCTTTGAAAGCCTCGCTTGGCATTAAGGGTGACGAAGAGGTCATCTCGTTTTGCAACACTGGGCACTGGGCCGCGACACATTGGTTCGCTCTGTCCGAGCTTGCGAATGTTGAAAATGCAAAGCTCTATGCCGGATCGATGGTTGAGTATTCCAACGCAGACTTGCCAATGGAAAACACACCAGGTGTCTTTAAGAACCTACTTCGTCAAATTGGGTTCTAGCTTTGTCTGATCTTGCGCAACCAATTGCGGGGGGCAACCTCCGCAAATTTTTCACGTCTGCGGCAGTGTTATTCTTTGCTGTATTCCTGTGCTTGTCTGTGTCTGCAATTGCCGGCCTTCGATATGGTTTAATGATTGCGATCGGCCTTGGATTTGGAGCCACTTTAGAAGCACTGCGCTTTGGCTTTGCAGGACCATGGCGGGCAATGATTTTGCGACGTGACCCTTCGGGTATCTGGGCTCAACTCCTTGCAATCGGAATTGTGGCGTTATTTGCGATACCGCTCATCAATAGTAACTCAGGTGAAGTTAACGCCGCTGCCGCACCCATAGGATACGCTATGGTTTTGGGCGCGTTTGTTTTTGGCGTCGCCATGCAAATTGTATTGGGGTGCGGATCTGGCACATTGGTCAACGCTGGATCAGGCAATCTTGTTTCTCTGATAGCCTTGCCCTTTTTTGCCGTTGGCAGTTTTGCAGGGGCTTTTCACCTATCTTGGTGGACGGGTCTTGGCGCGCTTCCAGCACAAAATCTAACTGGTTGGGAAGGTACCTTCACTACCTTGCTCGTTTTGTCAGGCGTTGCTGCGTTTTTGTGGTGGAAGGCAGAGCCACAGCTACGCCGACTTCCTAAGCGGTTGATACTAGCAGCGGTCCTAGTTGCTGTATTAGCGCTTCTTAACTTGATCGTATCAGGACAGCCGTGGGGCGTGGTTTATGGTCTGGGGCTTTGGGTCGCTAAGGGAGCATATTTTTCTGGTGTGGACCTGTCCGGATCAGTCTTTTGGACCGCCGCAGGATCGCTAGAACGCATCCAGGCAAGCGTGCTGACAGATTATACGTCACTCACAAATATCGGTTTGATCGCAGGTGCGTTCTTGGTGGCTTTTTGGCGAAAGGGTTTGTCACAACCACTGCCAAAGGTGCCAATGTCAGGCTGGGTCTACGCAGCAGCCGCAGGGTTTCTAATGGGCTACGCTGCTAGATTGGCCTTTGGATGTAACGTTGGGGCGTTCTTTTCTGGCATATCTACCGGTAGTCTTCACGGATGGGTCTGGTTCGCTTTCGCCTTTATGGGATCGTACTTGGGAATTTATTTGCGCCCACGATTAGGGCTGGAGGTATGACTTTGACGAGATATCTCACTGCTTCAATCGCGATAACGCTTGTCGCCAGCCTTCTGGTCTTTGACCTGATCATGATACCGCCGAACCCATACGTTGCACCAAGTGCCATAAGCCTTGGATCAGGTGAGGTAGCCGTAGGCGGATTTTGCGGAGATTTGCCAGTTACTACGAACAAATGAAGACTTTGCATTTTTAAGAAAATGAGCAGAGTTCACAGTGGGCTAGGAAAACTCTCGTTCCTCATTGCCGCCACCAGAAATCATAAAGGTAGCATTCGATATTCCTAAAACTTGAGGTTATCGCTTGACCGGTTTCATCGTTGTGCATTCATGAAGTTAACAGCACTTCAAATATGGATGGCAAACAGATGAGAGATCAAGCGCGTGTAGTGGTTATTGGTGGCGGTATTGCTGGATGTTCAGCGCTCTACCATCTTACGCAAGAGGGCTGGACCGATGTTATGCTGATTGAGCGTGACGAGCTGACGTCTGGCACCACATGGCACTCAGCCGCGCAGGTCACCAACTTTGGCATGAACCAAACGATGGTCGGCCTGAAAACACACTCGATCAATCTATACAAAGAGCTGCGCGACGACCCCGAATACCCCGTCGGCTATAACTATGGCGACGGCGGCATCCGACTTGCTAACACGCAAGCACAAATGGATGGATACCGGCAGTTCACGTCAATGGCAGCTGGAATGGGTGTTGAATTTGAGGTGCTGGATGCTGCTGAATGTGCGCGGCGGCACCCACTTATTTCGACAGATAATCTGCTCGGTGGTCTATGGGATCCGACTGATGGCCATATTGACCCCGCACAGCTGTGCCAAGCACTGGCGCGTCGTGCGCGTCTTGCAGGCGCTGAAGTCAACCGCCACACGCCAGTCACGGGGCTCACTCAACATGCTGACAGCACATGGACGGTCCACACCGAGAAAGGTGACGTAAAGTGCGAAATCGTCGTAAACGCAGGCGGCTACAGGTGTAATGAAATCGGGGCGATGATGGGCGTCCAGCACCCAGTTGCATCGATGGAACACCAGTATTTTCTGACAGAAGACATCCCTGCAATTGCTCAGGCAGGTCACCGGATGCCACTGCTGCGCTGCCCGATCAGCGACTATTACTCGCGACAAGAAAAGGGTGGATTGCTGCTTGGGTTTTATGAACAGGATTGCCGGACTTGGGGCATGGACGGCATTGATCCCAAATTTACGAATGCGCTATGCCCAGATGATTTAGATCGCGTCACCGATGTCCTTGAAGGTGCGTTTGAGCGGATGCCAGTACTGATGGAAACAGGCATTCGCGAAGTGGTAAACGGGCCCATTACCTACACCATTGATGGCGCGCCTCTTGTTGGCCCGATCCCCGGGAAACGAAACGCATTCTGCATCATTGGTCTGCGCGCAGGTCTGGGTGAAGGGGGCGGCCATGGCTGGCTGTTGGCACAACAGATCGTTCATGGTGAGGCGCAATATGACACGTGGGTTATCGATCCGCGGCGTTTCACCGGTCATGCGACTGTCGAGTTAACGGCACTCAAAGCGATCGAGGATTATCAAAACGAATTCCGCTTCCATTTCCCGCACGAACACCGACCCGCCGGACGCCCCATGAAAACAACACCACTCACACAGGTCCTTATTTCTGAGGGGGCAGAAATGGGCACCGTCAACGGGTGGGAGCGGGTTGATTACATCAAGCCAACGCAAGATTTCAAAGAGACTCTTGGGTTCAAGTTTAACGAAGTCCACGATGTTGTGGCAAAAGAAGTCACTGCAATCTCAACGAACGTTGGGATGACAGAGGTTTCTGGGTTCAATCGCTTTGAATTGACGGGCACGGATGTCCACAGCTTTCTTGATCGTATGATGTGCGGCACTGTCACCAAGCGCGAGGGTCGTGTGGGTCTGGGCTATCTTTTAAACAATCATGGCCTGCTCAAAGCCGAAGCAACAATTGCGAATATCCCTGCGTCTGATCGTGGCCCAGAACGTGTTTGGTACGGGTCGGCTGCAGCCTCTGAATATCATGATATGGATTGGCTAGAGGCACATATCAAAGCAGACGAAGACGTCAAAATCCGCTCACTTACAAACGCACAAACGATCCTTGTGATTGCCGGTCCAAAAGCGCGCGATGTTTTGTCTATGACCGCACGTGGGGATTGGTCGCGTGAGGCATTCCCTTGGCTATCCGTGCGCGAAACTCACATCGGGATTGCACCAGCGACTGTGCTTGGCGTCAGTTTTTCAGGGGAGCTGGCCTATGAGATCCACATTCCAAATGAAAGCTTACATGCGGCCTACGTTGCTCTGCGTAAGGCTGGTGAGGCGTATGGCATGACACTCTTTGGCTCACGGGCTGTGGAATCCATGCGAATGGAGAAAGGCTTTTTGCACTGGAAGTCCGACATTCTGACGGAATTTGATCCCTTTGAAACTGGGCTAGAGCGTTTTGTGAAGCTCAGCAAAGGCGACTTTATTGGTAAAGATGCGCTTGAAAAACGTATGGTCACTGGCCAACAGCGTAAACTTGTGACGCTCGTAATTGACGCAAAGCATGCACCCGCACATGGAGGCGCATCTGTACGTTTAGATGGGCGGATTATCGGGACCGTAACATCAGGGGACTGGGGCCACCGCGTAGGTAAAAACCTTGCTTACGCATTTATAGAGCCTGAATTTTCTCAAACAGGCACAACAATGACGGTGGATATCATCGGTGAAGCATTCGCAGCCGAAGTCATTGAAAGCGGACCATACGATCCTGAGTACAGCCGCATTCGCAGCTAAGTTTTGGGTGTGAAGTTTTGCACGACGGGACCGCGGTAGGCTGTTGTCATTTCAGGGTCTACTTCGGTGCCGTCCTTCAAGAACGGCAAAATTCCCTTGCGCAGTGACTTACCGCGCATCGCAGCGATGTCGTCATCTGAACGCGTAACCCTTTGTGACATGCGTCGGCCCCACTTTGCCAAATAACCGTAAAGCCGATCGATCTCGGCCTGATGTGCTGACCCTTTTGCAAGATCATGCACCTCGTTAGGGTCAGTCTTCAAATCGAACAACATGGGGCGGAAACCCCCTTCCGCATGCATCATTTTGAAACGGCCATCAAACACCATGAACAGCCTCGCATCCCGCGGCTCAAGGCCCAACTTGACTGCCTGTGGTGTCGCGGAGAAATCATATTCGCTGATCGCGTAATCTCGGGTTTTCGTAGGCTGGCCATGCAGAAACGGTACAAGGCTTTGGCCTTCAAGGATGTGATCAGCGATTGTGCCACCCGCCACATCTACAAACGTAGGAACAAGATCGATAGCCTCAACGAGCGCATCGCACGTCGTGCCGCGCGTTGCATCTGCACTGCTTCGCGGATCAAAAATAATCATCGGCACTTTAACAGATGGCTCGTGGAAAAGATCTTTTTCACCAAGCCAATGATCCCCAAGAAAATCACCATGATCTGACGTGAGAACGATCATAGTGTCATCCAACTTGCCTGTCATCTCAAGATGATCGAGAAGACGCCCCAAGTGATCATCACACTGCTTGATCAATCCCATGTACGCCGGCACCACTTTGGCGCGCACATCGTCATTTTGGAAAGCAGCTGCGATTTTATTCCCCATATAAGCATCATAAACTGGGTGTGCGTTTTCACGCTCAACAGGATCACGGTTGGGGGGCAAAACATGCTCGGGCCCAAACATATCATGATAGGGTGCAGGCACAATATAGGGCCAATGGGGCTTAATATAGCTGACATGAGCGCACCAAGGCCCCTCAGTCGTATCGACAAATTTGATAGCCTCAGAGGTCAGCCACGCAGTCTCACTGTCTTCTTCGCGAATGTTTGCTGGCTTATCAGCGTTATCAAACATCCAACCCGAGGCTTGCTCACCGTCTTGCAGACCCGCATTCGCATGAGCGGCCCACGGATTGTCTGCCTCATATCCTTTGGTCTTAAGGTACTCGTTGTAGGGCGAGCGTTGCTCGTCATAAAATCCATCAGGACCTTGTGCCCAAAGCCCATCATCACGAATGACAACGTCAAAACCACATTCCGCTTGGCGGGCACCAATCACGCTATCGGCTGCAAGGCCCAACCGCGCCATGCCTTCTGCATCTACGCGCATATGGGTTTTGCCGATCAGATAGCAATTCATCCCTGCTTTGTGCAAATGATCCCCCATCGTCATTTCACCCACACGCAGCGGAAAACCATTCCATTGTGCCCCGTGGGATGACGTATAGCGGCCTGTGTAAAAGCTCATCCGACTGGCGCCGCAAATAGGTGATTGAACATAAGCGTTCGTAAACCGCACTCCCAGTTGCGCAACCCGGTCAAAGTTAGGCGTGGGCAGGTATGGGTGGCCGGCGCAACTCAAGTAATCGAAACGTAGCTGGTCATACATGATGAAAAGGATGTTCATTTCTTGGTGCTGCCCTGTCTTGTAGACTGTGATCTGCGCAAACGCTTAGCACGCCAAGGCATGCTATTCACCACTGATAGTACATTTCTGGACTGACAGAATTATGCGGTTTGCGCCTAATCCGCACGACGTGATCCAATTCATTAAAGTTTAAGATCCAAAGCCAGAATGCGAAAAAGCAAAGAACATCTCCTCTTGACTAGGTGTAGAATTGCCTCTTAGCTTACTGTTATTAGCGCGCGCTAAAAATCAAAATATCAGGTGATAAAATGGGACAGCCGAAAATTCGCAATATGGAAGAATTCGCAAACATAAGCGGAATTTCTCGTCCAACTGTCTCAAAATATTTCAACAACCCTGAAAGCGTGCGCACGTCGACCCGAGCAAAAATTGAAGCTGCCCTTAAGCGGTACGATTACCAGCCTAACGTTTTTGCTATGAACCAAAACAGGCGTACAACAAAGAACATTGGTGTGGTTGTTCCAAACCTCGCCGACCCCTTCTTTTCTGAGATTGGGCGGCGTGTTGAATTGGCCTGTATTGACGCTGGCTACAGCCCCATCTTGCTAAGCTCGCACGGTAGCCCCGAGATGGAGCGGGACAATCTCACATCCTTACGCGCGCTCAAACCGGCTGGCGTGTTGCTCGCGCCGTTCGGACGCATGTCGGATGTTGAGGCCGTACAGACCTTTGACGCCGATTTCCCGCTCGTACTGTTCGACGCAAATATGAGCAGTATCGGCCAAGCATTTGTTGGGACAGATAACGCCCAAAGCGTTGACTTAATGGTGGAATACCTTTGTCGCAGTGGCGAAGCACCTTGTTTCTTTGAAATGAAGTCACCCACAAACCCCAACGCCAACAAGCGCCGCCAGGCCTATATTGATAGTATGGAACGCCACGGCCATGTGCCGCGTATTTATCAAGCTGATGGTGAGGGCTGGAACTTTGAAGAAATTGGTAAGGTTGAAGGTGGACGCCTTCTGGCCGCTAAGTCCTTTGAAACCAAGACTATTCTTTGCAGTAATGATCGCCTTGCTATTGGGATGTTGTCGGCGGCCTATGACCTGGGTTTACGTGTAGGGCATGGTCCGGAGTGTGACTTGCGCATTGCAGGACATGACGATCACCCTTTCTCTAAATTCACCTGCCCACCGCTCACCACGATTGCACAAGATTATGAGGCAATCGCGAATCGTGCGGTGCGTGAGTTGTTCAGCACGTTAGAGGCCGAAGATCAGACAAAAGATCGCTCGGAGACAACGTTTGACGGCCGTCTTATTATGCGCGAGTCCGCCTAAGTCCTTGATTGAACGCCCGCTTTAAATAAAATTTACGCGCGCCAATTTGTAATTGACTTCGCGTTGCCGCCTCACCTAGTATTGTTCTCACGACCCAAAGAGGAGGAAATTTGGATGTCTATCAAGAAAGCATTATACGCTGCTACAGCGATGTCGCTTTTCGCAGCCGGCGGCGCGATTGCAGACGGCCACGCAAAAGAATTGACGATTGCGATCGTAAACAACGGTCACATGATCAACATGCAGAAAGTTGCAGAAGCGTACACAGAAGAAACAGGCGTTAAGCTGAATTGGGTTTCTCTGGAAGAAGGTGTTCTACGTGAGCAAGTAACGTCCGACACAGCAACCGGTGGTGGCCAATACGACATCATCAATATCGGCATGCAGGAAGCACCAATTTGGGGCGCAGCAGGCTGGATCGAACCCCTGGAGTTTGGCGCAGACTACGACGTTGACGACATCCTGCCGGCTATGCGCGCGGGTTTATCACACGAAGGCACGCTTTATGCAGCACCATTTTATGGTGAAAGCTCAATGGTTATGTACCGTAAAGACCTGACCGACGCAGCTGGCGTGACAATTGCTGACAATGATAGCTGGGAAAACATTACTGCTGCAGCTGCAGCAATGCACGACCCAGATAACGGCGTCTATGGTGCATGTTTGCGCGGGAAGCCAGGCTGGGGAGATGGCATGGCATTCGTAACAACCGTCGCAAACTCTTTTGGAGCAGCCTGGTTTGACAAAGATTACAATCCTACGCTGAATACACCGGAATGGAATGCAGCGGTTACAATGTATGTGAACCTGCTAAACAACTACGGCCCTCCAGGTTCAGAAGGCAACTCTTTTAACGAGATCCTTGCTCTTTATAACGAAGACAAATGCGGCCTCTGGATTGACGCAACAATTGCTGCTTCCTTCCTTGAAAACGAAAACGTTGCGTATGCTCAGTCTCCAAATGCTGGTAACCCAGTAGGTGCAAATTGGCTATGGGCATGGGCAATGGCGATCCCTGCTGGTTCCCCAAATGCAGACGAATCTCAGAAGTTCATTGAGTGGGCAACATCTAAAGAGTACGTTCAAGCTGTGGGTAACCACCCAGACTTCGGTTGGGCAAAAGTGCCAACAGGACAGCGTGCCTCTACGTATGCGATCCCTGAATTCCAAGCCGTTGCGAAGTTCGCAGCAGCTGAAATGGCTGCAATCGACTCGGCAGCTCCTGAAGCAACAGATTTGAAGCCATATGTTGGCGTACAATTTGTAGCGATCCCTGAGTTCCCAGAGGTTGGTTCCGCAGTTTCTCAAGAGATTGCAGCAGCATTGTCTGGCGCAAAGTCTGTCGAAGATGCATTGGCAGCAGGCCAAGCAGCAGCTGAAGCAATCATGACTGAAGCAGGCTACTAAGTTCTGCTTTAGATTTTAGGAAGGCCCGGCTCTGACCGGGCCTTCCACTTTAGACGAACAGTGGGCGTCGCGGCCCAGATCGACCGCCACACAACAGCATACCAATCACCATTCAGTTAAATTACTCTTAGAACATCGCGAGCAACATGCTTCGCAGGAGATCTCTAGTCATGTCTAACAGAACGCTTCCACGCTTGCTTCAGTCTCCGGCAGTTGTCCTGCTGTTGATCTGGATGCTGGTGCCGCTTTCGATGACGCTTTATTTTTCGTTTATTCGCTATGTGCTGAATAACCTGCGCAAACCAGAGTGGACGACACCCGCCCTCAGTAACTGGCGTGGTTTTGGCAACTACGAGTTTGTTCTGAAGTCCAAAGATTTTATTTTTGCGATCCAGAACAGCCTTCTGATTGTTTGCAGCATTCTCTTCCTGACCGTGATCCTTGGCGTTCTAATCGCCGTGTTGATCAACAAGTCATTCCCCGGACAAGGCATCGTTCGCGTTCTCTTGATCTCTCCTTTTTTCGTCATGCCAGCGGTAAACGCAGTTTTGTGGATCAACATGATCCTTGACCCAGTTCTCGGCCTACAGGGCATCGCGGTCGGCAGTATCAACGATCTCGTCGATGGGCTGAGGGCCGCGCCCGGTGTTGGCTGGTTCTTCTCGCTTTGGCCTGAATTGACCCCGATTTCATTCCGCGCAACGCAAACCTCTGCTTATGCGGTGATCATCATGGTCACATGGCAGTGGACTCCTTTTGCAATCCTGATCTTCATGACGTCCTTGCAGTCTGAGGATCAGCAACAAAAAGAAGCTGCCATCCTTGATGGGGCCAGCACATGGTCGCAGTTCCGCTTTTTGACGCTACCGCATCTGGGTCGTCCCATTGCGATTGTGGTGATGATCCAAGCGATTTTCCACCTCTCGCTTTATGCGGAGATCGAAATCGTAAGCCGCGGCAACGGGAATAAAAACTTGCCTTATTTGATTGGTGAATTTGCCAACAACAACATCGGTGCAGCTTCCGCGACAGGAATCTTTGCCGTCATCCTAGCCAACATCGTCGCAATTTTCTTGCTGCGCATGGTTGGCAAGACATTGATGGAGTAACGAAAATGGCGATTGTTGCACAATCTTCGAAATACGGACAAATCAGCCGCACCCTTTTGGCCTGGATTGTTGGATTATTATTCTTCTTCCCCATCTTCTGGCTTGTTCTCACAAGCTTTAAGACGGATGCAGATGCGGTGAAGCCGGAATTCTTGTTCTTCTTCACGCCAACGCTAGAGAATTACACAAACATGACCGATAACTATGACTATTGGCGCTTTGCGACCAACTCAGTCATCACTTCGGTGTTCGCGACGATCTTCGCGCTCGCGGTTGGTATTCCGTGCGCCTACTCCATGGCGTTCAACCCGACGCGCGCGACTAAAGATGTGTTGATGTGGATGCTCTCGACCAAGATGCTTCCTGCGGCGGCGGTCCTTTATCCGATGACCTTCCTGACCAAAAGTCTGGGGCTGTTTGATACGCACTTCATGGTCATTCTGGTTCTGTGCCTGATCAACCTTCCGATCGTGATCTGGATGCTCTTCACCTACTTCAAAGAGATCCCAAAAGAGATCATCGAAGCAGGCCAAATGGACGGCGTGAACACATGGGGAGAGATCAAAGAGATTCTCATCCCACTCGCATGGGGCGGCATCGCATCGACAGCATTGCTCTGCTTTATCTTTTGCTGGAACGAAGCGTATTGGACGGTTCGCTTAACGACAACTGACGCCGCGACCCTGTCAAAACTCATTGAAGGGAACCGCGCACCAGAGGGTCTATTCTTTGGACGTCTCTCCGCTGTCTCCGCAGCTGCTGTTGGCCCGATCATTGTCTTGGGCTGGTTCTGTCAAAAACAATTGGTCCAAGGCCTCAGCTTTGGCGCCGTCAAGTAATACCGGGAATAGGATAATATCATGGGACGTATCGTACTTGAACAAGTGACCAAGAGCTTTGGCGAAACACAAGTCATCCCTCCGTTGGATCTCACGATTGAAGACGGTGAATTTGCAGTCTTCGTTGGGCCATCAGGCTGCGGAAAATCAACTCTGCTGCGCTTGATCGCAGGCCTTGAGGACACAACATCCGGCAAGGTTCTGATCGACGACGAAGACATGACGTCAGTTTCGCCTTCCAAACGCGGCTTGGCGATGGTGTTTCAATCCTACGCGCTCTACCCGCACATGACCGTGCGCAAGAACATCGCCTTTCCGATGCGAATGGCAGGCATGAGCGAAGAAGAGCAGAACAAGCGTATTGAAGCGGCAGCTGCTTCTTTGAACCTCACTGATTATCTGGACCGCAAGCCGGGCCAATTATCTGGCGGTCAGCGTCAGCGTGTGGCTATTGGCCGTGCAATTGTACGGGATCCGTCTGCGTTCCTCTTTGACGAGCCGCTCTCAAACCTTGACGCGGCACTGCGCGTTGGGATGCGCCTTGAGATTACAGAGATGCATGAGCGTATGCAGACAACGATGATCTACGTGACACATGACCAAGTCGAAGCGATGACGATGGCCAATAAAATCGTCGTGCTGCAAGCGGGCGTAATCGAGCAAGTCGGCTCGCCATTGGAACTATATCACAAGCCGCGCAACAAGTTTGTCGCTGGGTTCATTGGTAGCCCAAAGATGAATCTGATCGAAGGTGCAGAAGCTCAAAAGCACGGCGCAGAAACGATCGGCATTCGTCCAGAGCATGTGACTGCCTCTAAGACCAGTGGCCTATGGCACGGCACTGTTGGTGTGGCCGAACATCTGGGGTCAGATACCTTTGTCCACGTCCACGGCATCGAAGGTTGTGACCCAATGACAGTGCGCGCAGCGGGAGATGCTACGTTCAAGCATGGTGAAGAGATTTTCCTCACACCAGACGAGACGCAGCTTCACAAGTTCGACACAGCTGGATTGCGGATCGAGTAATGCAACTGGCTGGCAAGACAGCACTGATCACAGGAGCCGCCCGAGGTATCGGGCGTGCTTTTGCTGAGGCGTACATCGCTGAAGGCGCCCGCGTGGCGATTGCAGATATTGACAACACACGTGCTGCAACAACTGCTGGTGAGCTAGGTGATCGTGCTATTGCTGTGCACGTTGATGTCACCGATCCGGCAAGCATTGACACCGCAGTTGCCAATACGATTGAGCAGTTCGGTCACATCGACATTCTGATCAACAACGCGGCGATGTTTACGGCCGCACCCATCGTTGAAATTGAACGCGCGGATTATCAACGCGTGTTTGACATCAACGTATCGGGTACGCTGTTCACGATGCAAGCTGTGGCACGCCACATGATAGAACGTGGCCAAGGTGGTAAGATCATCAACATGGCCTCTCAAGCTGGTCGTCGCGGTGAACCGCTTGTAGCTGTCTATTGTGCGACCAAGGCAGCAGTAATCAGCCTGACCCAATCCTCGGGCCTCGATTTGATCAAACATGGGATCAACGTAAACGCGATTTCACCCGGCGTGGTCGACGGTGAGCATTGGGACGGCGTGGATGCGTTCTTTGCCAAGCATGAAAACAAAGCACCGGGACAAAAGAAAAAAGAGGTTGGCGCCGCTGTTCCCTATGGCCGCATGGGCACAGCCCAAGACCTCACTGGCATGGCCGTCTTTCTGGCCAGCGATGCGGCGAATTACATCGTCGCGCAAACATACAATGTGGATGGTGGACAATGGATGAGCTGATCTCCCTTTCTAATACGACTTTGGATCAACTGAGCGTTGAACACCCGCAATACGATCGCACCGCCCTCACCCCTGGCATCGTGCATATTGGCGTTGGTAACTTTCACCGTGCGCATCAGGCGTGGTATTTGCATCGCTTGATGCAAGCTGGAGAGGCGCACGATTGGGCCATTATTGGTGCAGGCGTGCGGCCCTATGATGCGGCAATGCGTGAAAAACTGTTGGCGCAGGATTGCCTAACAACGTTGGTTGAATTGGACCCAGAAAACGTTTCTGCAGAAGTCGTTGGCTCCATGATTGATTACCTGCCTATCGAGGAAGGAAACGCGCCCCTTATCGCGCAAATGGCTGACCCTGCTATTCGTATTGTTGCAATGACAGTCACTGAAAGCGGCTATTACATCGATCCCGTTACTAAGGGTTTTGATGCAGCGCATCCGGATTTGCTGCACGATGCCGCCCACCCCGAAACGCCGCGCACCGCCTTTGGCGCACTGGTTGCAGCCCTCAAGCTACGCCGTGCGGCGGGTCACGCGCCTTTCACAGGATTGAGCTGCGACAACCTGCAAGGCAACGGTGATATCTTGCGCCAAACTGTCGTATCGTTGGCGCGCCTTTCTGATCCAGACCTTGCGGATTGGATTGATGCCAATGCGACTTTTCCAAACTCTATGGTCGATTGTATCGCGCCTGTGACGGGTCCGAAAGAACTTGCCCTTGCGCATAATTTCGGGATCAAAGACGCCGCTGTCGTCACGCATGAGGCATTTCGCCAATGGGTGATTGAAGACAAGTTCTGCGCAGGTCGCCCCGCTTGGGACACGGTTGGAGTAACTTTTTCCAATGACGTCCACGCGTTCGAAACCATGAAAATTCGCATCCTTAATGCCGGGCATCAGGTCATCGCGAACGTTGGAGAAACGCTAAGCATCGAAACGATTGCAGGCTGCATGGCGCATCCTGCGATCCGTAATTTCTTTGGCAAGGTTGAGCGCGACGAGATTGCGCCAACCGTGGCACCTGTTCCCGGCAAGACACCCGCGGCTTATGTTGATTTGATCGAAGCGCGTTTCTCAAACCCGCGCATTGTTGACACAACCCGCCGCGTTGCCTTTGACGGGTCTGCGCGCCACACCGGTTTCGTGTTACCTATCTTGCGTGACCAACTCGCAGCAGGTCGGTCTGTGAGCGGACTTGCATTGGTCGAAGCTCTTTGGGCGCGGATGTGCGCCGGTACACGCGAAGACGGCTCGGTCATTGAAGCGAACGATCCAATTTGGGCTGAGCTAAATGCCGCGGCATTGGAAGCAAAAGAACAGCCTACCGCATGGTTGGACCAGAGCAATATCTACGGTAATTTGCGCGATGCAGAGCCATTTCGTGACGCTTTTTGCCGTTGGTTGACGATGATTTGGGATCAAGGATGCATTGCGGCAATGAATGAATACACCGCCTTTGATCGCCAAAAATCAGCGTGATCCGCTAACCCAACTGTACTCACCAGTCAGATAGGACCGTCACGTCGAGCGATGACATGCTAGACGTGACGGCGGATCAGCCGAATATTTGCTGGCGGAACTGATCCATGTAAATTTTGACCCAAGGCGTAAATTGAGCCGGATCAGTGTCGATCGCTTGGTCGATTTCAGCAAAAGACATCCAGCGGTAGTCCATAACTTCCGCTGGATTAGGATCTACACCCAAGCTTTCATCCACGTGACCCACGAAAACGTCAACGACCTCGTGCTCGATCAAGCCTTGGAAAACATCCGCGCGGTATTCAACCGTGTCCGCAAACACAGGCTTAACACCAACGATCCCAAGTTCTTCGGTCAAACGGCGTTCAGCACATACCGCTGCATCTTCGTCCCAATCAGGATGCGTACAACAGGTGTTCGCCCACAAACCCGGCGTATGATATTTACACATGGCGCGCTGTTGCAGCAGCACTTTATCGCCCGCAAGTAAGAAGACAGATACAGCCTTATGACGCAGGCCACGCTGATGCACCTCGAGTTTCTCGACCGGCGTCAGAACACCATCAACCCACGCAGGGATCATCACGTCCAAAGTTATATCCTTCATCTGCGCACCCTTACGTTCGAAGCGGGTTCACAAGCCCCATCAGATGCGCGACGTTCTTAATACCGATCTTGATGTGCGCCAAGGGCCGTTTAGCCACCAGCTTTTTATGCATATACGCTTCGAACGTGAGGCGTTGCACATCAATATCATGGCACAGGCTGACAAACCGTTCGCGGCGCTCATCACTTTTATAATACGCGTCCTGCATGGCGCCCAAAATCTTGAACACGCCTTTATGTTCGCGCATGAATAGTTTGCGTGCCAACTGCAGATCTTTCACACGACCAGACGTAAGGCACGCCGTCGCCGCAGTCGCAGCCGCACGACCACCAGCCATCGCATAGAAAATTCCTTCCCCAGATGACGGTGCAACAACACCAGCCGCGTCGCCCGCAAGGACAACATCTTTACCGTTATCCCATCGACTTAGCGGTTTAAGCGGGATGGGCGCACCTTCTTTACGCAGGGTTTTGCAATCACTCAAACCTGACGCCATTCGCAGATCTGCAGTTGCTTGCTTGAGGTCTACACCTTCAATGCCAGTCCCCATACCAACGCTTGCAGAGGTACCATGGGGGAAAACCCAACCGTAAAAGTCCGGCGAGATTTTACCGTCATAAATCACATCACAACGCAGCGGGTCGTAAGCTTCGCTTGGCGCCGGCGCCTCAATAATCTCATGATACGCGATGACGTAAGGAATGGTATCACCGCCGGGTACCTCAGCACGGGCAACGTCCGAGCGTGCGCCATCGGCCCCGATGATCAACTTTGTTTCAAGCGCCATTTCTTCGCGCGTTGCTTTATCGCGGTAGATCACTTTTGTGCTGTCACCGCGTTCAATACGCAAAAATGTACCCGTAAAGCGCGCAACCCCTGCATCAGCCGCGCGGCATCGCAAAAATTCGTCAAAGTCTTTGCGGTCAACCATTCCAACGTAACCATTTTCAATCGGAATATCTACTTTCCGGCCTGTGGGACTGATCATCCGCGCCGTTGTGATCTTAGCCACGAGCTGTTCATCGGGGATACGGAATTCAGTAATTGCAACTGGTGGGATTGCCCCCCCACAAGGCTTAATCCGTCCTGCCCGATCAAGCATTGCCACGGATTTTCCCGAGCGTGCCAAGTCTTCGGCAGCCGTCGCACCAGAGGGTCCACCCCCCACAACAACAAC
The DNA here is from genome assembly GCF_047114695.1 of Nereida ignava. GTDB lineage: Bacteria > Pseudomonadota > Alphaproteobacteria > Rhodobacterales > Rhodobacteraceae > Nereida > Nereida ignava. Next base: position 50,782 of record NZ_CP112886.1, on the reverse strand, counting down.
ATCATACATTAGTTATTCTCCTGCGATCAGCCGCGCGTCTGGCGCACGGTTTTCCATGGTGCGGCTAGCCATAAGCGCCGCGGCTAAAAAGAGAGATGCTTCGAGCAAAAAGACAGCGCCAAATGCCGTCGCGTCAGGCAAAGGGCCGCGCATAAGATCGACAGCCGCGGCACCAAGAAGGCCACCGAAACCTGCCGCAATTGCTTGGGCAGCGCCCCAAAGGCCCATTCGGGTCCCCTCACGGGTCTCACGACCGTCGCCCGCCAGTGCCATCATCGAGCCAATTGCCGCAACAGCGAACATGCCGTTAAAAAAGCCCAAACCCACAACGAACGGCGTCAGCGGGATATGACCCAGTTGACCGATGATCGTGATAAAAATCAGTGTCAGAGCAGAGCCAAGACAGCCCGCGACAACCCAATGGCGTAACTGCCCAAGACGAAGGCCCGTGGCAGCAATCCCTACTGTAAGCATTCCAATGAACACGCCGCCGTTTTGCGCACCCGACAGGGACGTTGATTGACCAGGCGTGAATCCAAAAACAAGGCCGGCGTAAGGCTCAAGAATGAGTTCCTGCATGAAATATGCGGTCATCGAAAGAAAAACAAAGATGGTGAATATGCGGGCTTTAGGCTCTGACCATACTTCTCGAAGCCCTTCGGCAAACCCCATCGGATCAGCGGTCGAAACCTCTGAAGTGATGCCTCTTTCAATACCTAGTGTCGCCAGCATTGTAACGACAACCGCAGATACACATACGATAGCGACAATCTTCAACAGAAGTTCAGGTGAATATGGATCAAGGAACGCACCAACAGTACCAGCGGTCACTGCGATACCGAAAATCATCATTAGCCATGTTATTGTAGCAGCTGCTGCGCGCCGATGTGGGGCCGTTGATGTGGCAAGCAACGCGAGAAGTGACGTACCAGAGGCGCCTACCCCAAGCCCGATAAGCGCGTAACTGACTATAGAAAGCAACAGGCCCGAAATCCAAAGGGTTTGCAAAAGAACAACCCCAAGGGCTGCACCAAATCCGCCAAGCGCCAAGGCAATCATACCCAGATTGATCCAGCGCGTCCGATTGCCCCCTTGATCACTTATGAACCCCCAATTAGGGCGCGTCATTTGAATGCCGTAATGCAAAGCAACAAGAAGTCCTGGAAGGACTGCAGGCAATGCCAGTTCAATCACCATCAAGCGGTTTAGGGTCGAAGTTGTGAGGACAACAATCGCACCCAAGCATGTCTGAACCAGACCTAGCCGCACAATTGAGAGCCAACCAAGCGTCATAGGCCAACCGTCCGCACTGCAAACGCAGCGATCATCATTCCGCTGACATAAAGAGTGACACCCGTTCCATTATACCACGGCGCGTTACCCTTTGGGTCGTTTAGCAGAACGCGCATTGCCCAGATTTGAAACGCAAGAACACCTGCTACAGCAAGCCCATGAAGCGGGCGGTCCCATGTAAACAAAAGAGCAACAACAATGACCTGTGGAACCGCCATAACCCAACAGGCGAGTTTCGCTGCGCGCGGTGGACCCATTGTAACAGGCAAAGAGTTCACGCCCATAACGCGGTCGCCCTCAAGGGCCTTAAAATCGTTTAGTGTCATGATGCCATGCGCGCCAGCAGCGTAAAGCAATGCAAGCAGGCAGACTTCCAAGGACGGCGCCGTGGCGCTGAGAACTGCTGCGCCCGTAAACCATGGCAATCCCTCATAGGATAACCCAACAAGCCCAGGCCCCCACCATCCCGATCGCTTCAGGCGGACTGGCTCGGCAGAATAGGCCCAAGCAGCAAGCACCCCAACAATTGTCGCGCCAAAACCCCAAGGACCAAGCTGATATCCAACGGCAAGTGACAGAACGGACATACCCAGAGCAATCCAAAGCCCCCAACGCCCAGGAATGCGCCCCGAAGGGATGGGGCGATCGGGTTCGTTAATTGCATCTACATGACGGTCGCACCAATCGTTAGCTGCTTGGGACATGCCGCACACGATGGGGCCAGCGAGTAAAACGCCCAAGATAACCAGCCACCATTGGCCGGTCGGAGAGACACCTGCACTGACGATACCGCAAAGATATGCCCACATAGGTGGGAACCACGTGATCGGCTTGATCAGGCGGAGCATTGCACGGGGTTCGGGCAAAGTGCGGGAATGGCTAATTTCGCTGACACTCATGTGTCAACTAAACATTACATTTTGTGATTCAGCAAGTGTAAAGGCTGATTGACGCTACTCGTCAGTGCTTTTTGCCAAAAGGCCAAACTTACGCAGCTTCACATAAAGTGACTGGCGCGACAGGCCCAGCATCTCTGCAGCTGCGACGCGGTTATTGCCCGTCAACTCAACAGCCGTTTCGATACACATTTTTTCGACAACATCAGTCGTGTCTGCAACGATATCTTTGAGAGTCGCGTTACCAACCAGCTCCATCACAGACTGAGCAGCGTCATCACTTACAGGACCAGCACTAGGGCGGCCAAGCTCAGCACGGCTCGTATCACGGATGACAAAAACAAAACTTGGGTTGGTAGTATCTGCCAAATAAGTCGCAGAAATTTCAACAGCACGGCTACCGTCATAATCGCCAACCAACTTGGTCGCGTACATCCGCATTTGACCAGTACGCGCAGCGTTCTCGAGCAGCACCTTTTGATCAACGCCCCCACGAACCAAGAAATCGCTAATCTGGCGACCCTTCACATTCGTAATATGACCTGCATCCGCAAGAGTTAGGAAGCTATCATTGGCGGAGCGAATAACACCTGACGCATCCGTGAAGACAATTGCATCAACGCCCTCCTCATAAAAGGACTGCAAATCTTCAGCAAAAGCATCACCGATACGGCTGCCTGCATCTGTACTATCCAAACGACATAACAACAGCTTTTCACCCGCTGCGCGGAATAGGCTCGGTTGAACAGAAAGCGTAAGCTTAGACGCCCGCACCATAAGCTCCATCGGAGCAAAACTGTCCGAAATAGCAAGGTTATGCAGCGTTTCGAGCAGCTCGCCTTTGCGACGGCCATCAAAGATTTGGGCAACAGCACCACCCATCAAATCATCACGGGACGCACCCAATAGCTTTGCCGCATTACGGTTCAGATCTGCGATCCGACCAGAGGTCGCGTTAATGAATACTAACGCATCGGTGCTCGCCTCCATTAGAACGCGGTATCGCGTGTCAAAATCGCGGCGCTGCTCGTAATCTTGTTCGAGAGCAATTTGCGTTTTCACCAACTGCTGCTGCATTTCCGCAATCGGACGCAAGTCACGGCCAAGGATCAACAAGCTGCCATCAGGCCCGAGCCTGTGGAACGTGTATTGGATAGGAAATTGTACTGACGCTTCAACGTGGTTCAGCTCAATCGGACGCTCGCAATCAGTCCCAGCAAGAAACAGCTCAAGCTTTGTATCAAGCTTATCGACACTTTCAGATGTCAGCACATCACGGATATTACGCCCCTGCCAACGATGCACCGCGCCAAAGTCTGCGCCTGTTTTCTTGCTCATGACAGAGAGGACCTCACCATGTAGCGAGATCACAAATGCCAAATCAGACGTTGCAGCAATAAGTTTGCCCAAAATGTCCGGGCTTACCAACGGCATTGAACTACCCGCCCAATACTCTTGTCCACGCGAGGTCATGTGCGCGCCTTCAAAATCATATGCATTCTGCTTCAGACTTTCTTTCTCGGGCGTGGCGCGCCTTGGTTTGAAACTATCAGACCGCATTTTTGTAATGCTCTTTTCGGATCTGATTCCACATGATCTGCTCCAGTGAGTGCCTTAATATCCAGCTTCTGACTTAGGAGCGAGCCGCCTACAATAATGGGCACATGCTGCTTAGCCGTTATGCGTATATTTAAGATACATTCACGAATATGTTCAAGTCTTTCACCATCAGATGCGGATATCATAATTGCATCATATGACGATTTAGACACTTCTTCTGCGACCACTTTCACAGGCTTGTCCATCAGCAGTCGGCACGAGACGCCAGACCGGCGCAATTGTGCGGCAGCAACTCCGGCACCCAGAGTGTGATAATCCCGCTCTAAAACGACCATCAGAACGCTTGGTCCAGCGACGACTTTGTTGGCGTTCGCCTGTGCGGCTGGCGGCATCAAATCGCGCAGCATACCCTGAAGACGTGCAACCGCGATGGTAACATCCGCAAAGCTTGCCTCATCTTTGCACCACTGATCGCCCATCACACGAGCAGCTTCCGGAATATAGACGTCACAAATTTCTTCGTCTGTTAGGCCAAGCATCTTGGCTTCTGTGCGCCACACATCACGGGCACTCGGGTCATAATCGCGAATAGCACTGCACAGTGAAAACAAAACATCGGGCCGCGCATCGCTCAAGGCGTTTGCGCGCTCGTCCGCGAGCGTCATCAAAACCCGTTCGGCGAGACTATCAACTTTCGGGGCGTGGCGGCGCTGGCTGATCTTTCGATCCGACATTTTAGCTCCTAATGACCCCAAAGGCAGGGCCGGTTCAACGACTCAAACAAGCCGCTTGTCCACACACTAACACATGTAATCCAAATTCTATACCCATTGTAAAAAGAATTAGACACCACAGGGTATTCCTGAGGCCCGATCGTCAAATTCGGCGCAGAATGCAAAGCCCAACTTACAAATGCCCTTTTTGCCATATGTCAACTTTTGGGTGTAAGTTTTAGTTGACACATTGCCCATTTCAGACCACCCTCATCCCACACCGCTTGTCAGGGAGTCGGTCTTATGTCTGCGCAATCGTCGCACAAAAATCAGGGCCGCAGTCTCTATACGCCAGAGCAACGCGCCCGCCGAGACGCGACCATCTGGACATTCGTGCAGGGTGTACTTGCGCCCGTGCAATTCATCATTTTCCTCATCTCCGTAGCTCTAGTCATCAGGTACCTAATGACTGGCGAAGGTTACGCCGCGGCAACCGCTTCAATTCTGTTAAAAACCTTCGCGCTCTACACAATTATGGTGACAGGCGCGATTTGGGAAAAAGTTGTGTTTGGGCGCTATCTTTTTGCGCAATCGTTCTTTTGGGAAGACGCTGTAAGCTTTGTCGTTATTGCAATTCATACCTTTTATTTATGGGCCTTATGGAGCGGCGCGCTCTCTCCCAAGGCACAAATGCTGGTCGCGCTCGCGGCCTATGCAATCTATGTAATCAACGCTGCGCAATTCGTTTGGAAACTCCGGATGGCCCGCCTTGAAGCAACTCCAAATCAAGGCGTAACCGCATGAATGATCACAGCCCCATTTCAACTGGCTGCGCCAATAGCCCCGTCTTGAAACAACGCGGACAGCGGGAAGTTTTCTGTGGTCTCACAGGCATCATCTGGCTGCACCGCAAAATGCAAGACGCATTCTTTTTGGTTGTCGGAAGTCGTACCTGCGCCCACCTTTTGCAGTCAGCAGCAGGCGTCATGATCTTTGCAGAGCCGCGTTTTGGGACCGCGATTCTTGAGGAAAAGGATCTTGCAGGACTTGCTGACGCGCACACAGAACTTGACCGCGAAGTTGCGCGCCTACTGTCAAGACGGCCTGACATTAAGCAATTGTTTCTGGTCGGATCATGCCCCTCAGAGGTGATTAAGCTGGATCTTGCGCGCGCCGCAGAACGTATGACGCAAGAATATGCGCCTAACGTCCGCGTTCTAAACTTCAGTGGGTCTGGTATCGAAACAACATTCACCCAAGGCGAGGACGCGTGTCTGGCCTCAATGGTGCCCGTACTGCCCAAAACCGATGAACGCGAATTGCTCTTAGTCGGTGCTTTGCCCGACGTGGTCGAAGATCAAGCTGTTTCGCTACTGACTGAAATGGGCGTTGGTCCAATCAGAACTTTGCCCGCTTCCCGTGCAGCGGATCAATATGGTATTGGCGAAAACACAGTTTTTGCGCTTCTACAGCCTTTCTTGGGTGATACCCACGCAGAGCTTGAGCGCCGCGGCGCACGCCATATTCCTGCGCCGTTTCCGTTTGGCGAACAGGGTACCACCGCATGGTTGCGTGCAATTGCTCTTGAGTTTGGCGTCGATGAAGAAACTTTTGAGCGCGTCACAGCAGCGCCGCGCGCCCGCGCCCGCAAGGCAATTGATGCGCAAGCGAAAGAGTTGCGCGGCAAGTCGATCTTCTTCTTTCCAGATAGCCAGCTTGAAGTCCCGTTAGCGCGCTTCTTGACGACCGAATGTGGGATGACCCCGCTTGAAATCGGAACACCGTACCTGCACGCAGGCCTTGTTGGTCCTGACCTCGCGCTCATCCCGGAAGGTCCAACCATCTCCGAAGGACAAGACGTTGATCTGCAATTGGACCGCGCACGCGAGGCCCGCGCAGATATCACAGTGTGCGGCCTAGGATTGGCAAACCCACTCGAGGCCGAGGGTCTTACAACCAAATGGGCGATCGAGTTAGTCTTCACACCGGTTCACTTCTATGAGCAAGCCGGTGATCTTGCTGGACTTTTCTCGCGTCCCATCCGCCGCCGCGAGGTGCTTGACCTATGAAGCTCACCGTTTGGACATATGAGGGCCCAACCCACGTTGGTGCGATGCGTGTCGCAACTGCAATGAAAGGGCTGCACTACGTTTTGCATGCGCCACAGGGCGATACCTACGCGGACCTTCTGTTTACTATGATTGAGCGGCGCAACCACCGCCCGCCAGTTACATACACCACATTTCAAGCCCGCGATTTGGGAAGTGATACGGCGCATCTATTCAAAGACGCCTGCCAAGACGCCTATGATCGCTTTCAGCCCGAAGCGATCATTGTGGGCGCCTCTTGTACTGCTGAATTGATCCAAGATGACCCCGCCGGCCTTGCCGAAACAATGGGCCTTAATGTGCCAGTCATTCCGTTGGAATTGCCCAGCTATTCGCGCAAAGAAAACTTTGGGGCCAACGAGACATTCTACCAGATCGTCAAAGCTCTGGCCAAACCTTGCGAGCGCACGTCACGGATTTCTTGCAACATCCTTGGCGGCACAGCATTAGGCTTTCGTCACCGCGATGACATCCAAGAAATCACAGCGCTCCTCTATGAGCTTGGGATTGATGTGAATGTTTGCGCCCCGCTTGACGCAACACCAAGCGACATTGCCCGTATGGGCGCTGCACATTTCAACGTGCTACTTTACCCTGAAACCGGTGAGGCCGCAGCACGCTGGTGCGAGCGCAGCTTTGAGCAGCCTTACACAAAAACGGTTCCAATGGGCGTTGGCGCAACCCGTGATTTCATCGCAGAGGTGTGCCAAATTTGCGGAATAGAGCCTAGTGTGGACGAAAGCCGCTTGCGATTGCCGTGGTGGAGCAAATCCGTCGACAGCACATATCTGACTGGCAAACGCGTCTTTATTTTTGGCGATGGCACCCACGTAAAGGCCGCAGCCCGCGTTGCAAAAGACGAGATGGGTTTCGAAGTTGTAGGCGTAGGTTGCTACAATCGCGAGTTCGCACGTGACATTCGTGCACTTGCCAAAGACATCGGCGTCGAAGCCCTGATCAGCGATGACTACCTTGAGGTTGAGCAAACCATTGAGGCGCTGCAACCCGAGATGATCCTCGGCACCCAAATGGAGCGACACATCGGCAAGCGCCTTGGCATTCCTTGTGCCGTCATCTCCGCACCCGTGCACGTACAAGATTTCCCCGCACGTTACTCTCCCGTTATGGGATTTGAAGGCGCGAACGTCCTGTTTGATACGTGGATCCATCCGCTTGTAATGGGCCTTGAAGAGCACCTGTTGCACATGTTCCGCGATGATTTTGAATTCCACGACGAAGCGGGACCAAGCCACCACGGCGGACATGCACCAAAACCAATTGATCGTCCTGCTGAGGCGCCAGTCGCGGCTGCGGTTCAAGAAGGCACTGACGTTGCTGTTTGGCTCGCAGACGCAGAACGCGAGTTAAAGAAAATTCCTTTTTTTGTGCGCGGCAAAGCCAAGCGGAACACTGAAAAATACGCTCTGGATCAAGGCATGACTGAAATTTCAGTCGATACACTTTACGAGGCGAAGGCCCATTATGCGCGATGAGGTAAGCATCCCTTATCGCGTGGCTATCGTCACGCTTGATCGCCACGCCGGCGGATCAATCACGCGCGCCATGCCAAACTTGCGCGCTGACTTTCCAGGCCTTGAAGTAAGCGTTCACGCAGCTGCTGAATGGGGCGATAACCCAGAAGCACTTGCAACCGCACGTCACGACATCGACCATGCAGATATTATTGTGGGCAATCTGCTGTTTCTTGAAGATCACCTGAAGGCGATTTTGCCGAACATGATCGCGCGCAGACCTTCGCTTGACGCATTTGTTGGCGTCATTGCGGACCCAAGCATTACGAGCCTGACCAAGATGGGCGACTTGGATATGTCCAAGCCGACCTCTGGCGCCATGGCCATCCTTAAAAAGCTCAAGCCAAAGACAGGCAAGCAGGCGTCAGGCGAAGGCCAGATGAAAATGCTCCGCCGCCTGCCCAAAATTCTTAAGTTCATCCCCGGCAAAGCCCAAGATCTCCGCGCGTATTTTCTATCGATGCAGTATTGGCTTGGTGGATCAGACGACAACCTTGAGGCCATGCTCCGATTTTTAGTAAGCCGTTACTCTGAAAATCGCGGCTGGAACGAAATTGAGGCTGCCGCCCCCATCGATTACCCCGAAGTTGGCTTGTACCACCCAGAGCTTACCGGTACGAAAATCGTCACTGATCTTGCTGAATTGCCGCAGAGCGATGCGACTGCAACAGTCGGAATTCTGATGTTGCGCAGCTACATCCTGTCGGGGGATTGCGCTCATTATGATGCAGTCATCCGCGCGTTTGAAGCAAAAGGAATGCGCGTTATTGCGGGCTTTGCAGGGGGCCTCGATGGTCGCCCCGCCATTGAGCAATACTTCAACGGCGTAGATACGATGGTTTCACTGACTGGTTTCAGCCTTGTTGGTGGACCGGCCTACAACAACAGCGACGCCGCGATCAAAACACTTACAAAGCTTGATGTTCCGTATGTCGCTGCTCATCCACTTGAATTTCAAACGCTGAGCCAATGGTCGTCCAGCGACGGTGGCCTTGGTCCCGTTGAAACAACAATGCTCATCGCCCTGCCCGAAATTGACGGCGCCACAAACCCCACAGTCTACGCAGGTCGCCACAGTGAAACGGGCTGTCAGGGCTGCGCATATATGTGCAAAGCCAGTACCATCAGCAAAGCCATGGCACCGTGTCATGAACGCATTGATGTGTTGGCAGAAAAAGTGGCACGGCTGGCTAATCTACGCCGTAAAGAAAACGCTGACAAAAAGATTGGCATTGTACTGTTTGGCTTTCCGCCAAATGCCGGCGCCGTTGGAACCGCGGCGTATCTGTCCGTATTTGAGAGCCTTTTCAATACGCTGACCAAAATGAAGGCCAGCGGCTATGACGTTGAAGTGCCCACAGATGTGGACAGCCTTCGCACGGTCGTTTTGCAGGGCAACAGCGCCCAATACGGTCAAGAAGCTAACGTTGCTGATCACGTTTCTGCCGATCATATCGTTGAAAATACACCGCCCCTAGCCGCTATTGAAAGCGTTTGGGGCCCCGCCCCCGGCAAAGTTCAATCAGACGGTCGCGGCGTGTTCATCTTGGGCGCACATTTCGGAAGCGTCTTTGTCGGTGTTCAGCCAACTTTTGGCTATGAGGGTGACCCCATGCGGTTACTCTTTGAAAAAGGGTTCGCCCCCACCCATGCTTTCGCCCAATTCTACTTGTGGCTGCGCAACACATATCAAGCCGATGCCTTGCTGCATTTTGGGATGCACGGTGCACTTGAATTCATGCCAGGCAAACAAGCGGGCCTCGGCGCGCAGGATTGGCCAGATAGGCTCATCGGTGAGATGCCAAACGTCTACCTCTATGCATCGAATAATCCGTCTGAAGCCACGTTAGCAAAACGCCGTAGTAACGCCGTAACCATTACACATCTGACGCCACCACTTGCCAAGTCCGGTCTCTATAAAGGCTTAAACGCCCTGAAGGACACGTTAACCCGGTACCGTGGCACTGCCCAAAACGATCCGTCACGCAGTGATCTAGAACAGCTGATCCGCGACCAAGCTAACGCTGTTGATATGAACGGTCGTGATCCTGAAAGCCTTTGGCTCAAGCTGCTTGAAACAGAGCACGCGCTGATCCCCGAGGGGCTCCATATCGTTGGCAAACCAATGTCTGATGCGGCCCGTCACGATCACGTTTCCACAATGGCAGATCAATCGTCTGAGGCCCGCGCCCGCGTCGATGCACTGCTGCAAGAGGACACTGAGTTACCTGCGCTCATGCATGCATTAAGCGCGCGCTATATTGCCCCTGTTGCAGGTGGTGATCTGATCCGTAGTCCCGATGTCCTTCCCACGGGCCGCAATATTCACGCGTTTGATCCGTTCAGAATGCCAACAGAATTTGCATTACGCGATGGCCATAAGCAGGCCCAAGTATTGCTGGACGCTCAAGCCGAACTTCCACGCAGCATCGCGCTGGTGCTTTGGGGCAGCGACAATATCAAATCAGATGGCGGCCCCATCGCACAAGCCCTTGCTTTGATGGGCGCAAAGCCCCGTTTTGACAGCTATGGCCGTTTGTCAGGGGCTGATCTTATTCCATTAGAGAAGCTGGGGCGCCCACGCATTGATGTGGTTATGACCCTGTCTGGTATTTTCCGCGACCTGCTACCTTTACAGACCAAGATGTTGGCCGAGGCCGCCTATAAATGCGCAGCCGCCAATGAACCAACGAGCCAAAATTTCGTGCGTGCACATGCACTATCCTATGCAGAGCAAATGGACGTTGATCTGGAAACCGCAGCACTGCGGGTCTTTTCCAATGCCAACGGCGCGTATGGGTCAAACGTAAACGCCCTCGTGGATGCCAGCGCCTTTGATAACGAAGACGAGCTTGCCGATGCCTATGAGGCGCGCAAGTCATTCGCCTACGGCATGGATGGAAAGGCAGCGGCACAAGCAGACCTGCTCCAAAAACAGCTTAAGGATGTGGATGTAGCCTATCAAAATCTTGAAAGTGTTGAGCTGGGTGTCACCACCGTTGACCACTATTTTGATACGCTCGGCGGTATTGCTCGGGCGGTAAAGCGCGCCAAAGGCGGCGCTGAGCCGGCCGTATTCATCGGCGATCAAACAATGGGTGATGCAAAAGTACGCACCTTGTCCGAGCAAGTCGCCCTTGAAACCAGATCGCGCAGCCTCAACCCGAAATGGTTCGAAGGAATGCTGCAACACGGACACGAAGGCGTGCGCCAAATTGAGGCGTGCGTAACGAACACGATGGGCTGGTCAGCAACGACCGGCCAAGTGGATGAATGGGTCTATGAACGGCTCTCTGAAACCTTCGTTCTTGACGACGCGATGCGCCAGCGGCTGGCGGATCTGAACCCGCAAGCTTCGGTACGCATGGCCAATCGCCTGCTTGAAGCAAGCGACAGAAATTATTGGACCCCCGACGCGGAAACACTCGCCGCGCTGCAAGATGCGGCCGATGCGCTCGAGGATCAAATGGAAGGAATTGCGGCGCAATAGAGCCGCATAGGGAGAAGTAACATGGCACTAGACAGAAGCACCCCCATCCTGAGAGGCCAAGACGGCGAAGGCTCCGTACAGGTCCATCAGGATGACGGAATGAAAATCGAAGGCGCCAAAGTGTTTTCGGTCTATGGCAAAGGCGGCATTGGTAAATCAACCACTTCGTCCAACTTGTCTGCTGCATTTTCAATGCTGGGCAAACGGGTTTTGCAAATTGGATGTGACCCCAAGCACGACAGCACGTTTACTCTGACGGGCTCACTTGTCCCAACAGTCATCGACATCCTAAAAGATGTGGATTTTCACGCAGAAGAGCTGCGCCCCGAAGACTTCGTTTTTGAGGGTTTCAACGGCGTTAAGTGTGTTGAAGCAGGTGGCCCTCCGGCGGGTACCGGCTGTGGTGGCTATGTGGTTGGCCAGACAGTCAAGTTGCTTAAGCAGCACCATTTGCTTGAAGACACGGACGTAGTGATTTTTGATGTTTTGGGCGACGTGGTATGCGGCGGCTTTGCTGCCCCCTTGCAACACGCTGACCGTGCATTGATCGTCACCGCAAACGACTTTGACAGCATTTATGCGATGAACCGGATTATCGCCGCCGTTCAAGCAAAATCCAGCAACTATAAAGTCCGCCTCGCGGGCTGCGTCGCCAACCGGTCACGCGAGACGGATGAAGTAGACCGGTTCTGTAAAACCGTTGGCTTCAACCGCATCGCACACATGCCTGATCTTGATGCCATCCGCCGCTCACGCCTCAAAAAGAAGACCCTCTTTGAGATGCCTGATGAGGAAGAAATCGTACAGGTTCGCAAGGAATACATCCGGCTCGCGGAGACACTTTGGAACGGCACTGAAGCGCTTGCACCTGCGCCTCTGCCTGACCGCGAAATCTTTGAATTGTTGGGCTTCGATTAAACCATGACCGCATACGACCGCACCCTTTCCCGCGTCGAGACATACTTCGACCAAACCGCGACCAAAACATGGGAGCGCCTGACCTCAGACGCGCCTGTGTCGCGGGTGCGCGAAACCGTGCGCGCGGGGCGGGACCGGATGCGTGAAACAATGCTCAACACCCTTGGTGATGTGCGCGGAAAACGAATTTTGGACGCCGGCTGTGGCGCGGGTCAAATGACCCACGAACTGGCCTTGCGCGGCGCCGAGGTAGTCGCAGTCGATATCTCGCCATCACTAGTGGAAATCGCACGCAAGCGGTTGCCAGATGCCTTGTCACATCAAGTGACATTTCACGCAGGCGATATGCTAGACCCCGCGCTTGGTGACTTCGATCACGTGGTCGCAATGGATAGTTTGATCTACTATGACGCCGCTGACATTAACCGCTCAATCTCGACCCTATTCCAACGCACAAGCGGTAAAATTGTGTTCACCGTTGCGCCGCGCACACCATTCTTGATGGCGTTTTTCGGCATGGGAAAATTGTTTCCGCGCCGTGACCGCAGCCCCGTGATGATCCCACATGCGCCCAAGAAATTGGCGCGCCTTGTAGACGGTAATCTGCGCAGCGTCGCGCGGATCAGCTCGGGTTTTTATATCTCTGAATGTTTGGAAGTGACCAAGTGAGCCAAACGCAGCGCATATCAAAATGGCTCCCATTTGCGGATGCCGCGTCTGAGGGTCTTCCCCTCGGACAGCTTTTGCGGATGTCGCTGTTCCAAGTGTCTGTCGGCATGGCCTCTGTCTTGCTGTTGGGCACTTTAAACCGCGTTATGATCGTTGAGTTGTCAGTACCGGCAATGATTGTCGCACTCATGATCGCATTGCCTGTTTTATCTGCGCCGTTCCGCGCACTTTTGGGCTTCAAATCAGACAACTTGCAAAGCTCCCTGGGTTGGAAACGCATCCCCTACTTATGGTTTGGCAGCTTGTGGCAGTTCGGCGGCTTAGCGGTAATGCCATTTGCCATTCTGTCACTGGGATTTGAGCAAGCAGCCGGTCCCGAATGGGCAGGTGAGGTTCTGTCAGCAGCAGCTTTCTTGATGACCGGCCTTGGGATGCACATGACCCAAACCGCAGGTCTGGCATTGGCCGCAGACCGCGCAGATGATGAAACACGTCCTCGCGTTGTGGCTCTTTTGTACGTCATGTTCTTGGTCGGGATGGGACTGTCCGCCGTAATCGTTGGGTATTTCCTGCGCGACTTTGGTGATCTGCGGCTGGTTCGCGTCATTCAGTCTTGTGCCGTAATCACCCTTGTTTTGAACATTGTCGCTTTGTGGAAACAAGAAAAGCTGGTGCCCAAATCTAAGGCCGAGCGTGATGCAGCACCACGCCCCACTTTCAAAGATGCATGGTCAGATTTCATGGCCGGCGGTCAAGCTGGCCGCCTAATCGTTGTCATCTTTTTGGGAACCATGGCTTTCAATATGCAGGACGTATTGCTTGAGCCTTACGGCGGCGAAGTCTTGGGGCTATCTGTATCGGCCACCACTTTGCTTACAGCGCTTTGGGCGTCTGGCGCACTTCTGGGCTTTGCACTTGCAGCTAGATGGCTGCGCGGTGGGCTAAACACACATCTCATGGCGGGCCGTGGCCTGCTTGTTGGAGTGGGTGCTTTCACATGCGTTGTGTTCGCTGCACCACTCAATTCAGTATTCCTTTTCTACACTGGAAGCGCCGCGATCGGCTTGGGTGGAGGGCTGTTTGCAGTCGCCACGCTGACCGCAGCAATGACTTTGCCCAACGCAGGCCGCGGCCTTGCATTGGGGGCTTGGGGCGCCGCGCAAGCGACCGCCGCAGGCCTGTCGATCCTCATTGGCGGTACCATCCGCGATGTGGTCAACACTGCCGCACTTAACGGGAACTTCGGACCGGCGCTCGCCACGCCATCGACGGGCTATTCAGTTGTCTATCACACTGAAATTGCTCTTATTTTTGTCACGCTCATCGCCTTGGGGCCCCTTGTGCGACGCGGGACACAGACCACTCAGCAAGGACGTCAGATCGGTCTGGCTGACTTCCCTACCTGACACATTCGGAGAAAGAAAATGGACGGAACTATTTTTGGAAACATCGACTTGGCGAGCGTCGCTCTTTGGGGCTTTTACGGCTTTTTCGCGCTGCTGATTTACTATCTGCAAACCGAAAACATGCGTGAAGGCTATCCGCTTGAAAATGATAACGGTGAAACAGCCGCCAACCAAGGCCCCTTCCCTGTGCCAAACCCCAAAACGTTTAAGCTGCCACATGGCCGCGGCGAGGTGACCGTTCCCGGTCCTGACCGCCAAGCCCGTACAGATTTGGCGCTTGAGCAAACTGGCGTGATAAACGGTCTGCCTTTCGAGCCAACCGGTGATCCAATGATGGACGGCGTTGGTCCGGGTGCATGGGCTGCGCGTCAAGATCACCCAGAGCTTGATGGCAAAGGCCACCCCAAGATCATCCCCATGTCGAGCGTTGACACATTCCGCGTGTCTGCTGGCCGTGACCCACGTGGTTTGCCGGTTATGACAGGCGATAACGTAGTCGTTGGTCGCGTCACAGATATGTGGATCGATGAACCAGAACAGCTGGTGCGTTATTTCGCTTATGAAGTTGACGCAGAATTTGGCGGCGGCACCAAACTGGTGGCCCGTGAAATGGCGCGTATCAAATCAAACCACCTCAAGATCCGCTCAATTTATTCGCACAACGTCAAAGGTATTCCGACCCAAAAATCGGCAACCACTGTGACGTTGCTCGAGGAAGAGAAGATCCAAGCCTACTACGGCGGCGGCACGCTTTATGCGGACCCAAGCCGTTTGGAACCCCAAGCCTAAGGAAAGCCGACCCCATGTCACACGACGATTTCGCAGTTGAACCCATCGAAGGTCTGCCAGAGGAACTGCCCGCGGGCGAAGAAATCCTCTGGCAAGGACGCCCCAATTGGTGGAGCCTGACCAAAGAAAGCTGGGGCCTGAAATGGCTCATGGGCTATTTCGCTTTGTTCGCACTGTGGCGTTTCATCGTTGTGCTTGGGGTCGCACCCTTTGCCCACGCACTTTTGTCTGTACTACCGTTTGCAATTTTTGCAGCGGCAACAGTCGCTGTGCTGGCACTGATTTCATACGTACAGGCCCGTAACACGGTCTACACAATTACGAACCGCCGCGTTGCCATGCGCATCGGGGCGGCTCTGACGATGACCCTGAACCTGCCATACCAATGGGTAAAGAACGCAAACCTCGCGCTGCTTTCTGGCGGTCATGGCACCATCGCGCTTCAAACATCGGGCAAGACCCGCATGAGTTACCTAATGTGTTGGCCCCACGTTCGCCCTTGGCGGATGGCCCACACGGAACCCGCTCTCCGTTGCATCCCTGACGCCGCTAATGTCGCACAGATTTTGGCCGCCGCAGCGGAGACGCGGGTATCCGAAGCCCCAATTATCACACGCGTCACTGACGCCGTTCCAGCGGAGTAAACTGACATGCAATTTGCCCCTTCTGAAACCCGTAAAATGTTGAACAAAGACCGCGAAATGATCCCGCGCACGCTGATCCGCGGTGTGTTGTTCATGATCGCTTGCGCAGTCGCTTTGTCGGCCTACTCGGTCTGGTCAGACCGCCCATCGGCCAGTGCCCTGCCGGCTTCACCAATCGTGAAAGAACGTACGATCACGATGAAAAGTGAAATCTCAGGCGCCACGTATATCGCTGATATCGACGGTACAGTGTTGCTTGATGCAGGCCCGGGCGCAGGTGGTTTTATGGGCGTGATGTCACGCGTCGTTGAGCGTAATCGCACCGTAAACAACATGGACATGAGCGCGCCCGTTCGCCTTGTACAATTTGCCAATAACCGCGTCGCCATCATCGATGACCAAACCAACTGGAGCGCAGACCTGATGGGGTTTGGGTCCGAAAACTGGGCAGCCTTCGCCACGCTGCTCGATCAATAAGGGAACCGGAACCATGGGATTATTCACCCGATCAAAAGAAACAGCACCCTGCACTGTCAGCATCTCGCACCGCTTTGAAGAGCTCAGCGCGCATGTGCGTTTTGACAACGGAGCAGTCATTCACCCCGGTGATAGCGTCTTGGTCCAAGGGGCCGAGATCATGGCGCCTTTCGGCGAAATCGTCGAAGAAAGCCGCACCGCTGTCATCACCCGCGCCAGTGGTCTTGAGCGCGCTTGGACACGCCTGACCGGTGATCTGGAATT
Organism: Nereida ignava; assembly: GCF_047114695.1. Lineage (GTDB taxonomy): Bacteria > Pseudomonadota > Alphaproteobacteria > Rhodobacterales > Rhodobacteraceae > Nereida > Nereida ignava. The sequence continues at coordinate 34,023 of NZ_CP112886.1, read as the reverse complement.
TATTGAGCTTTGCGAGTTTTCATTCTCTGAGGAGGTTACAGTATGAACATCCAAACCCCCAAAGACCTGAACGGTCACGCATCCCCCACCGCTTTGCATGGTACCAACGAAGCCATGACGTCGGAAAAAGCAACCGATGTTGCGATGCAGGACACGCTTCTCACCCCGCGCTTTTACACAACTGATTTCAATGAACTGGACGCCATCAACGTTGAAAACGTGCGCCACGATTGGGACACCCTGATCGGCCAAATGGAAGCAGACCCAAACAAAGGCCATTTCAAGAAAAATGCTGATTGGGATACCGTCGATTGGGACGGCATGGAACCTGCTCTGCGTGCCGAATTCATCGACTTTTTGATCTCAAGCTGTACCGCTGAATTCTCGGGCTGTGTACTTTATAAAGAAATGAAGCGCCGCGGTTCTAATCCAGACATCACGCAGCTTTTCCAACTGATGGCCCGCGACGAGGCCCGTCACGCGGGCTTTATCAATGATGCACTGCGCGAAGCTGGCATTGCGGTCAACTTGGGCTTTTTGACCCAACAAAAGAAGTACACGTACTTCCGCCCAAAGTTCATTTACTATGCCACGTATCTATCAGAAAAGATTGGCTACGCGCGTTACATCACGATCTTCCGCCACCTCGAAAAGCATCCCGAGCACCGCTTTCACCCTATTTTCAAATGGTTTGAGGAATGGTGCAACGATGAGTTTTCACACGGTGAAGCCTTTGCGTTGTTGATGAAAACAGACCCTAAACTGACGGAATCGCGCCAAAACCGCCTCTGGATCAAGTTTTTCCTGACGGCCGTTTACGGCACAATGTGGGTTCGCGACCACCAGCGCCCCGTTTTCCACGAAGCCTTGGGCGTAGATGTAACGTGGTACGGCATGGAGGTGTTCCGCAAAACATCGGAAATCAGCAAACAGATCTATCCGTTCACTCTTGATATCGATCACCCGCGCTTCCGCAAAGGGCTCGACAAACTGCAAGACGCCAACGTTCAGATTGCCGCTGGCAAACGCCAGCGCGGCGTTGCTGGTAAAATCAAGCAATTCATCGGAACCGCCCGCGCGGCGGCCGCATTTGCTGTGCTCTACTCCATCCCCGTTGTGCATCACGAACGTCCAGCAAGCACCATGATGGAACCCGCCTACTAATGCTGGCGACCCCGTGGATATCTGCGCTTGGCGCGTTGTTCTTGTGGTGGTTTTCCACGGGCGCGATCCTTGTGATCGTGCGCCGTGCTGACCGCGCCGAGGGCACCGCTGGCCTATGTGCTGTTCTATGGGGTTTGCCGTTCCTGCTTACGGGCGCTGCGGCATTTTACGTCTCGCTCTCTCAAACCGGAGTGGCGGGGCCCTATATCGGGTTTTTGTCCGCTTTGGCCGTTTGGGGATGGATTGAGCTGGCATTCTTGACGGGCATTATCACCGGGCCAAACACCGCTGAATTACCGCCTAACACCTCACCATTTGAGCGCTTTATTCGTGCATGGGGCACCGTTGCCTACCACGAGATTTTGTTGACCGCGGCCCTTGTTGCAATGATTTGGGTCAGCCAAGATGCCGAAAACATCTTTGGTCTTTGGACATACGCGGTGCTTTATTTCGCCCGCATCTCAGCCAAGCTGAACCTCTTTTTAGGGGTGCCCAAGATCAACACAGAATTTCTACCAAAACCACTGGCACATTTGCCGAGCCATTTTCGCCACGCACGGGTCAATTGGCTGTTTCCTATATCGGTCACCGCGCTCACATTCGCGACAGCCTGCTGGCTTGAACGGCTATATTCTGCCTCATCACAGGCAGAAGTGGCCGGATTTACCCTACTCACCGCCATCACTGCGCTGGCATTACTAGAACACTGGTTAATGGTCATTCCATTGCCTGACGAAAAACTATGGCGCTGGATGCTCCCCGCCCCTGCGCCCACAAAAACAAAAGGGACCACGTCATGACGTTTGATATTCTTTTCAATGAGCAGTTGGACAAACTCAAAGACGATGGCAATTACCGCGTTTTTGCACAGCTTGAACGTCACACGGGTAAGTTCCCTCAGGCGTCCGAGCACGGCCAAAATGAAGCGCGCGATGTCACAATCTGGTGCTCAAACGATTACCTTGGCATGGGTCACCACCCTGACGTGATTGCCGCCATGACACGCACCGCCGAAAGCTGTGGTACCGGCGCGGGTGGGACGCGCAACATCTCTGGCAACGCCATTCACCACCTTGCCCTTGAGAATGAGTTGGCTGATCTGCACGGCAAGGAAAGTGCGCTTTTGTTCACCTCTGGATATGTGTCGAACTGGGCCGCCCTAAGCACCCTTGGCGCGCGACTGCCCAATGCTGTGATCTTATCAGACGAAGGCAACCACGCCTCGATGATCGAAGGAATCCGCCATTCAAAGGCACAAAAAGTCATCTGGAAACACAACGATGTTGAGGACCTTGATCGTAAGTTGGCTGCCCTGCCCGCCAACACTACAAAGATCGTCGCATTTGAAAGTGTTTACTCAATGGATGGTGACATCTGCCCGATGCGTGAAATCATTGAAGTCGCTGAGAAACACGGCGCGATGACCTACCTCGATGAAGTCCACGCTGTTGGCATGTACGGCCCGCGCGGCGGCGGTATTTCCGAGCGTGAGGGGCTTGCTGACCGGATCACACTGATCGAAGGCACCTTGGGCAAGGCCTACGGTGTTGTTGGGGGCTATATCACTGGCTCCGAGGCGCTGTGTGACTTTATCCGTTCATTTGCCTCTGGCTTTATCTTTACCACTGCCCTGCCCCCCGCAGTGGCAGCAGCGGCGCAAACATCTATCAAGCACCTCAAGACATCGGATGTTGAGCGTAAAGGCCAACAAGCCCAAGTCGCGCAGCTGCGTCACAAACTTGATCGCGCTGGCATCCCGCACCTGATGAACAAAAGCCACATTATCCCCGTGATGATCAAAGATCCTGTTAAAACGCGGATGATCGCGGATTACCTGATGGAGCAGTATGGCATTTATGTGCAGCCCATTAACTACCCCACAGTGCCAAAAGGGACTGAGCGGCTACGCTTTACACCAGGCCCCTGCCATACAGATGCGGACATCGATCATTTGGTGAATGCGCTTAGCACTCTGTGGAAGCAATGCGCGGTTTCCCACGCAGTCGCGTGATTATAGCGGGCTTAACTTTACCTGCGGCACTTTGGCCCTAAGTTAATTATTGGAATGAACGTTGGAGATAGACTTATGAAAACGACACTACTTACCCTGACCGCCGCAATGGCTATCGGTGGCGCTGCCTTTGCAGACGGCCACGCTTCTGGTGATGCTGCTGCTGGTGAAGATGCATTCAAAAACTGTACAACATGCCACTGGGTTCAAGACGCAGACGGCAATGACATTGTTGGCAAGAAAAAGCCAACTGGTCCAAACCTTTACAACGTTGTTGGCAACGCGATCGCTCAGTCTGATTATCGCTACTCCAAGCTGATGAAAGCAGGCACAGATGCTGGTCTCGTATGGGACGAAGCATCGTTTGTCGCTTATGTTCAGGACCCAACAGGGTACCTGAAAGAAGCTACAGGTGAAAAAGGCCGCAGCAAAATGAGCTATAAAGTACGTAAAGAAGAAGATGCTGTGAACATTTACGCGTACCTTGCGTCGCTGGCGCCGGCTAACTGATCTAAAAATAAAAAATTTGTTTTTCTTTGTGAAAAGCAATGGCCGTCCCCGTTAGGGGGCGGCCATTTTTTTAGCGAAACTGGATACTCCGCAGCTTAGACCACCAAGACAACTTCGCTCACGTCTTGATCGACAGCTCGACACGCTGCATTCACTTGTTCGATTAAATGGGTCTGAACATAAGCAGCATGAAATTTACTCGGCGCGCGAAGGACCAACCGTCCCCCTGCCCGCTCAACCCGTACCAGCGCGCTTAACCACGCGCCATATGCGCCCTCGTCCTGACTGTGAAGTACACCTTGGGCCAAGCTCCACTCTGTCCCACTACTTAGGTCTGGCGCGGCTATTTTCCCGCGTGCCTTCAACGGCACTACCTTCGCACTTTCTGGCACACCTTCCATACGCAACGCATAATCAGGGCCAACAGCATCCCACTGTGGCCGTGTCACACGTCGTATGCATTCCAGATCAAGGCCATATTGAGTTACACGCCCACGCGCCCCTTGGCGGTGAACCACAAGCCATCCCATTGCTTTAAGTTTAGCCATCTCACGTTTAACAGTGCGGGGCTCCACCGCCCAAAGCCGAGCAATCTCAACTTGCCCTACGGCCAACTCATCCCGCTGCCAATTATAGCGCGCTACAACGAGTGTAATAAATCGCAGTATTAACCGCTGCTCATGTTTGCCGTGTGCCAGGGCATAGGCGCCCATAGCAGTTAGCACATCGTATTTTACCACGGACGCATTGCGCCCAGTAGTTTGGGTAACGTTCATATCCGCCCTTTTCGCGCCCTTTCGAATAAAGCTCCGCTCTTTTGGCAGGTGCTTTGGGTCGCGATATTTTTTGCCTCATGCAGCGACACCATGTTTGGTTGTCTCTACTATTATGTTATTTTTTTACACTGATGGCGCAGAACTACACATACTTGTGCTGCAACTCAACGCTAAATCAAATCTCTTGTCTGATTTGCGTCCAATGGCTCGATTCTGTCAAGTTCAGTTTTTCTGAGCGCTTCAAAACCACTAATCAATAATGATATTTTTGGTATTACTGGTATAGGGGGACGCCTTGGCTGACACCTATTAGGGCTTTTTTGTCCCCCAATATGTAGTGGCGACAATATATGTGTCCCCCTTAGTTTGGAACACTCGCCAGCACGTAGATGCTCACTGGTTCCAGCAGCGCCTTGCGATTCCCACAAAAATAGCCGCTACGTGCTATTTTCGCTTTTTTACCATTTCATCTTTATCCCCTTTTGCTTTTTTCGCAAATTAGGCGTAAATCAGGACAACAGCATCTAAAAGCGTCCCCGCGGGGACAGGTTATGTCAAAGGCTCGAAATGTTTTCACATGAAGATCTAGCTCGCATGCAAGCGCAGTCCTTGCGAATGCAGGGTGTTATTAGGAAGCAAACCTATTCGCCAGAGATGGAAAAAACTCTGCGGCGGTTTTCCAGTTGGGAGGTGGGCGAGCTTATCTTCAAGGTGAACCAATCGACGTTGCGCGGGCGGTTGGCGTCAGACCCCTCCCTGCCCCAAGGGTTGGTTGAGGAAGATGGGCGCCAACGCTGGTACTCCCTTGAGGAAATCAACCAGATCCGCCGCCGCCTTAAGGTGAACCGAAAGTCGCTCATGCCGCCGCGCCCCTCGGGCAAGCGGGCCATTCGCGCAGCAATTGCTAACTTCAAAGGGGGTGCTGGAAAATCCACCGTTGCGCTGCACTTTGCCCACGCTGCTGCGCTTGACGGGTACCGCGTTCTTTGCGTGGACTTTGATCCCCAAGCGACGCTGTCCCATTCGATGGGCCTGTCGGATGTGGATGAGGAATTTACGGTTTGGGGCGTCATGGCGCGCGACCTCATTCACCAAACAGAGGCGATGAACGCCAATGTAAGTATGGGCGCTGAAAGCGGTGCGGCCCTGCCCAAGCGTAGCCTGCCCTCCTCAATTACGGATATGGGGTTGGCCGATTTGCGGGTGACGGATTTCATTAAGCCGACGTCGTGGCCCACAATCGATATCGTGCCGTCTTGCGCCAATGCGGCCTTTGTCGAATTCGCCTCTGCGCAGTATCGCCATGTGAACCCAGAGTGGTCGTTTTTTGCTGCCGTCTCGCGCTACCTCGATCAGCTGCCACCAGACGCATATGATATGATTATCTTCGATTGCCCGCCTGCAATTGGATACCAGTCGATGAATGCCGTTTTTGCGGCGGACGTTCTCTATATTCCGTCTGGTCCGGGTTACTGGGAGTATGACTCTACGACGTCATTTATCGGCCAGCTGTCCGAGGCTCTTGAGGACTTGGCGCATTTCCGCAGTGGTGTCCCCGCGGGGACGATGTCCCTTCCCAAGGCATTCCTTGATGTGCGCTTTTTGCTGACCCGTTTTGAGCCAAACAATGACCTGCACCGTGCGATGCAGCAGGCATTTGTTAAAGTGTTTGAAGATAGAGTTACCGAACATCCCATCGAGATGACCCGTGCCGTTGAGCAATCAGGTCGCTTCCTGTCGTCCATTTACGAGATCGATTACAGGGATATGACACGTGAGACTTGGCGCCGTGCGCGGGCGTCCTTTGATCAGGCCTATGAAGAATTTCGGACTAACCTTGTAAGTGCGTGGGAAGAATTGGAGTAATGCTATGAAGAAGCGTCGTGTATTCGATATTGATTTTGATGAAGCAGAACAGACACAAACACAGCAGTTAGAGACTAAATCGATGTTTGGCTCCCCTGCCCCGTCGGCACCCCATGACCGGCGTGGCCCTATGGCATCAGCCATCGCTGAGAACGCTGGCGCTTTGTCAGAGCGTGCAGAAGCAGAGGCTGCTATTCGTGCCGAAAACGACCGTCTCGCCCACGAGTTAGTAGGCCTAAAACAAGCCGGCCTGATTACGCGTTTAGTCAATATTACCGATGTTAGAGCCGAATTGCTGACCCGTGATCGCAAGGCGGTCCGCGATATTGAGATTGATGAGTTGAAAGCCTCGATCCGCGATATCGGCCTTTCAAATCCTATTCAGGTGCTGGAGGCAGATGGCGGTTATGAATTGGTTCAGGGGTATCGGCGCCTAACTGCGTTCCGCGAGCTTTACAAGGAAACCGGTGAAAAGCGTTTTGCTGAAATTCCAGTTGGAATTATCGCCAGGACTGAAGAAGACCGCTCTTTGTATCGCCGGATGGTCGATGAGAACATCGTGCGCAAAGGTATCGGTTTTGGTGAAATGGCAGCGATCGCTTGGGCTTACTTGCGGTCGTCTGACAAAGCGTTTTCTAATGTGAATGAAGCTATCGACGATTTGTTTGCAAGCGCAGGCCGGCAAAAGCGGGCCTACATTAAAAACTTTGCAAAGCTATACCAGCGGCTTGAGCCAAGCTTGGTCCATGTGGATGTAATCCCGCGGGCGCTTGGGCTTGAGGTGGGAAAAAAGCTTGATGAAAACCCTGCACTCGTCAGCGTTCTGAAGCAGCGCTTGCTTGACGCAAATGGGCAGAGTGCGGCCGATGAGCTTCGGATGTTGCGTGCCTTTGTGGCTGAAAAAAATACCCCCAAAACCACGCCTCGTGAGACTGCCAAGACCACCCTTCGTTTGATGTCCCCGCGGGGACAGGTGAAGTGCGTCGCCGCAGAGGGAAGTTTTTCGATGCAATCGAAGATGGATTTCACCACCGTTGAGCGTGCGCGGCTTGAGGCGGCAGTAGCGGCGTTTTGGGAAGCGCTTGATCCAAAGTGATGCGTCCCCGCGGGGACAGTTACTCTTCGATAAAGGCCCGTATCAGGTTGACCACCTGTTGCGGGCTTTCTTCATGGGCCAAGTGTCCAAGTTTACTGAGTTCTTGCACTTGCGCGTTTGGCATACGTGAGGCTGCTGCGTTGCTTGTGCGTGGCGGAACAGCCTGATCGTTTGAGCCGGTAATGAAGAGCGTCTGATTGAGCATGTTGGGTAGTCGTTCGAGCAACCCATCGAGCTTCCAATGCGCCATCATGGCGAGTGTACCGTCAACGTGTGAGCGCCGTGAGATCAGTGTCTGATAGAGCTTCAGGCCATTCTCATCTAGCTTTGAGCCTGTCCCAGTTATCAGGCGCTCAACTGCTGCGCTGTTGCCAGAGGTGGCAGTAAAGATACGTGCTGTCAGGGGGTTCAGGGACAGCAGCTTGGCGAACGCAGGGAATAGAAAGCCTGCGATGCCTTTGAAATTTGCGAGCGCCGCGTTGATGCCGATGATCTGTCCCCGCGGGGACACGCCAAGTTCCGCAAGTCGAAGTGCAATGGCGGCACCGGCGGAGTGCCCGATGATTGCGCTTGGCTCCCAGCCTTCTTGGGCAAGCAGCGAAGCAAGATCTGTGGCCATCGCATCAAGCCCGCAGCGGGCGCGTGAGCCAAGTTGGCTAAACCCCTGACCTGGCAGGTCAACGGCGATGACTTGGTGTGTTTGTGCAAGTAGTGGCATGACGTCCCGCCATGAGTGCGTTGCGCCACCAGCGCCGTGGATGAGCAACAATTGCGGTCCGCTCCCCATGATTTGCACGTGCCACCTGTGCGGCCTGCAGGGAATGATCTGAGAGTGCTCTTTGTGGGGCCAATAGGCGGGCAGGCGGGGCAGCAGGTCCATGTTCTCTACAAAGCGCCTGAGACGGCCTGAGAGAGCTTCTGTGCGTTGGCGCGAGGCAGGGCGATGTAGGGCGCCATCATGCGGCTGGAGAGGGTCTCTAAAGCTCTATGTGGGCGGTTAGACACATCAATCACCATGCTTGCGATGTTATGTGCTGCGATATGTTGGGCCATCATCTCGGCATCTGTCCCCGCGGGGACACGAGAAGCTGTTCCATCAAGGGCGATATTTGCACGTCCATCGGTCAGCGTGATGATTGTGGGTGTCAGGCCGCGCCCTCGGGCCTGTTGTGCCAGATCAAGGGCAGCTTTAAGGCCGGCCGCTAGAGGCGTTCCACCACCACCTGCCAAGCTGGCTAATTGTCGTTTCGTTTGGACCAAGCTGCGCGTCGGTTGCAAAATCGTTTCGGCTGTTTCACCGCGAAACGCCACCAGCGCCACATGGTCGCGACGGGCGTAGGCCTGTGCTAGCAGCAACTCAACTGCGCCTTTTGCCTCTCCTAGTCGTGCCATGGCAGCACTTCCGGATGCATCGACAGTGAAAATCATAAGTCTGTCTGACATTTCCTTAAAGCGTTTGACCCGAATGTCGGATGGGCGGATGGCGAGCGTGGTGCGTGTAGACCCACGTCGACGCAATGGTTGCCAAGGTGCGGCGGCACGCAAGGTTGCGACTAAGTCAATTGTGTTGGTGCCATCCAGCTTGCCGGTGGTTGAGGGTAGGGGGCGACCGCGGCGGTTCCCCTTTTTGCTGTCACCTGAACCGCTGGCTGTTCGGGCGCTTCGCTGTGCTTTTGCCTTGGCTAATCGAGCGAGAACATCCGGTGGCAGCATCGCGCGAATGGCATCGATCACCATGTCTTGCGGTATAATCTCTGCGGATTGATTGGCTGGTGAATTGTCACCGGTGTTATCAGGCGGAGGAGGCGCTTCTTGTGCATCAGTTTGATCGGATGGCATGCAAGTTGCGCGGGGTGCGATGACCAGTTCAGCGGCCGCCTTCAGATCGTCGGCATTGGGTGTTTGACGGTTAAACAGAACCGCATGTGTGCGTGCGGCCTCAACAGCAAACATAGGCGCACGAATGCCATCAACGCCAAACTGAATACAGAGCGAAGTGAGGTATTTAATTACCTCACTGGGTGTTTCAGCGGTTATAAGATCGATATTGCTTGGCAGGGTAATAACGCTGACATCTGTGTGCCGTATCCCACCAAGATCTACGTGAAATGCAAGCCGTTCCGCTAGAGCAGGGGAAAGTTGTTCAGCACCTTCTTCATCTAACCCTTCGTCCAATGCGACCAGTGTGTGATCGCCTGCGTCCAATGTTTGCGCAAGCCGCGCGGCCAGTGGTCCCTCTGTGCGTTCAGCCATTGTCAAAACAAGTGTCGAAGGGTCGTGCAGCATCCCTTTTTCGGCCACAACAGAGCCTTTTTGAAGCGTAGCGCTAATGTCTACGCCGCCGAAAAGCTGTTCGTCAGAAACCCGCGGATGTAACCGGCGGCAGGGCAGGGGAAGTGCATCGCAGGCGGCGTTGAAGCGGTCACGGACGGGGCCGTTACGTGCTTTCACCCAAATGCCACCAAGACGCGGGTTAAGCGCCAACAAGGTTAACGCGCGTTCAGCGAGAGACCATGCTGGTGCGGGACTGGTCATGCAGAGGCAACGCTTGGGGTGTTGAAGACTTGGTTCACAATACGTGCGACGCGCGCGCCGCTGCCTGCCTCATCAAGGGGGTCGCGACGAAGGCGATGGCGAAGGGCCATTGGTGCAACGGCTTGTAAATCCTCACGAATTACTTTGTTGCGGCCTTGATAGGCGGCCCATGCGCGCGCTGTGCGAAGCAAGGTAAGCTCTCCGCGCAGGCCATCGGAGCCGAGCGCAATACAAAGCGCCGCACAATCAGCCAGAATTGCATCATCCGTCTTAATTTTCGCCAGTACCGAACGGGCTTTGATGATGTCATCGCGGATCTCCGCATCTTTGACAGCCCATGTTTGAAGGAAGGCGGTCGTGTCCCGCTCGTAGGCGTCGCGGCGCTTGATCACTTCGACCCGTGTCTCAACGTCATTGGGAGAGCTAACGTCAAGCGACAGACCGAAGCGATCAAGAAGTTGGGGGCGCAGCTCGCCCTCTTCTGGGTTGCCAGAGCCGACAAGAACAAAGCGCGCGGCATGGCGAATAGACAGGCCTTCACGCTCAACCACGTTTTCACCGGTTTGGGCCACGTCCAAGAGAAGATCGACGATGTGATCTTCGAGCAAATTGACCTCGTCGATGTAGAGATATCCACGGTTTGCACGCGCCAGCAGGCCTGCTTCAAATGCTTTTTCGCCCCGTGTAAGAGCCTTTTCGATGTCCAATGCGCCCACAACGCGGTCTTCGGTGGCGCCAAGGGGTAGATCAACGACAGGGGTCGGAATTTCCACAGTCTGTTCCGTGTCGATTGCGGCCCAATCCGGGCAATCCGCAGAGGTTTTTGAGTTGGTTGGGCAGCCTCTGATGGCTGTAATTGGCGGCAACAAGGCGGCAAGCGCGCGCACGGCTGTCGATTTGCCCGTCCCTCGGTCACCGAAGACCAGCACGCCGCCAATTGAGGGGTCAATCGCGGTGAGGATCATTGCCTGTTTCATCTCGTCCTGACCGACGATGGCGGAGAAGGGGAAGGGCTGTTTCATGAGATTTCTTTCAGTTGTGCGAGGGGCGAAACGCCGCCCCATGTGCCGGCTTCACCGCAAACGCGGAAGCGGGCGTAGAGTTCTTCTGCAAACCAGTCGTCACTGCGGACAGCCTTGATTGCACGTGCGTGTGGGCCGTCTTTTCGGGCGAAATTTGCCATCGCATCAGCATTTGGCCAGATGGAAAAGGTGATTTGATGCAGCAACGGCATCTCTCCGATGCCGATTTTGAAGGCAACATTGGGATCAGCCCCGATAACTGAAGAAATGGCTGGAACCCGCTTCCAAAACCGCAGGGCTTTACGGGTTTTCACCGTTGCGCGCGTAAGCGCGGCAAGGGGGCCTTCGGTGTCAGCGGCTTCAATGAAAGGAACTTTGCCTGACCATGCACCGCGAACGGATGTGGGTGTCAGAAAGACTGTCCAGCTTTCGTCTGCGCGGGCGTTGTAGCGGCGAAATAGCGGGGCAGATAGGCTCTGTTCTTGGGCGATTTGCGTATTGGGCCACGTGGCCAAGATGGCGTAAACTTGGGTGTTGGGGAGCGGGGTGAACCCTTCGCCGGTTCCTGAGCCGCAGAGCTTCCAAAAGCCGATGTGTGGCGTTTTGCCAATGCTGAACCGTGCCGCGCCCATCATGGCGAGCGCCCATAGTCGCGCCCTGAGTGGGCCGAACCTGTAGAAGCTGATGCTGACGCATTGGGTGGTCATTTACGAGTCACTTTGGCTAGGAGTGTCAACCGAAGCTTACACGAAAGTGTTGTCAAGTAAACCTGACAGTGCGAGAGTGACAGTTATGAATGATCTTGATCCACGATTCCCGAGCGGTGATGCCGCACCTCATGCGATTGTCATTGGCGCGGGGCTTGGCGGGCTTGCCTCGGCGATGCGGCTTGGGGCGAAGGGGTACCGCGTGACGGTCCTTGATAAGCTGGATCGTGTGGGCGGCCGTGGCTCTTCGATTACCAAGGGCGGGCACCGGTTTGATCTGGGGCCGACCATCGTGACGGTGCCGCAGGTTTACAAAGATTTGTGGACAGCTTGTGGCCGAAAGTTTGAAGATGACGTGGAGTTGGTCCCGCTTGATCCGTTCTATGAAGTGCGCTGGCCTGACGGCAGCCGCTTTCGGGCGATGCAAGATACAGCCGAAATGGAGGCGGAAGTTGCACGTCTTAGCCCTGCGGATGTGAAGGGCTACCGCCGTTTTCTTAAAGATGCTGAACGCCGCTATGTGGTTGGTTTTGAGGGCATGGTCGCCAAGCCGATGCACCGCATTTGGGAAACCATAAAGGTATTGCCGTTGTTCGCAGCGCTTCGTGCGGACCGATCCATTCTGGGCCTTGCGAAGGCGCGGTTCAAGGATGCGCGACTACGCATGGCTATGTCGTTCCACCCGCTCTTTATCGGCGGTGATCCACGCAAAGTGACAAGCATGTACGCGCTAGTTGCATATTTGGAGAAACGCTTTGGCGTGCATTATGCGATTGGCGGGGTTCAGAAGTTAGCCGATGCGATGGCCAATGTGGTGAAAGAGCAGGGCGGCATTTTCCGAATGGGCAGCGTGGTCGATGAGATCATGGTTGAACAGGGGCGGTGCTGCGGTGTGCGGATGATGAGCGGTGAGATGATCCATGCTGATATTGTGGTCAGTAACGCGGACGCCGGTCATACCTATACGCATCTTTTGCGCGGTCATAAGCGGGCGCGCTGGACGGACAAAAAGATGGAAAGCCGCCGATGGTCGATGGGTCTTTTCGTTTGGTATTTCGGGACCAAAGGCACCCGCGGTGAGTGGAAAGATGTCGGGCACCACACCATTGTGAATGGTCCGCGCTATGAGGCGCTTCTGAAGGATATCTTCGTTAAGGGTAAGCTTGCAGATGACTTTAGTTTGTACATTCACCGGCCCAGCTTGACCGATCCAACGGTAGCGCCTGATGGGGATGACACGTTTTATGTATTGAGTCCCGTGCCGCATCTGGGTCACAAAAATGGCGTCGATTGGGAGCGTGATGTTGAAGTATATCGCGCCAAAGTGAGCGCCGTTCTTGAACAGCATATCCCAGGATTTGCGGATAAAATCACAGAGCAAGTTACGTTTACGCCTGAAGATTTTCGCGACAGGTATCTTTCGCCAAATGGATCGGGCTTTAGTCTTGAGCCGCGTATTCTGCAAAGTGCGTGGTTCCGTCCTCACAACGTTTCAGAAGAAGTATCGGGATTGTTTTTGGCGGGTGCTGGTACGCACCCCGGTGCGGGTGTGCCGGGTGTTGTGAGCAGTGCAGAGGTGTTGGCCAAGATGGTGCCTGATGTTGCTCCAAGCGGGGTTGAACCTGTTCTTTCGGAAAGGGCTGTCCGATGATCGCACCAGCAGATCTTGAGCATTGCAAAGAAGCGATCCGCCATGGGTCGCTTTCATTTCATGCGGCAAGTAAATTATTGCCCGCAAAAGTCCGCGACCCTGCGCTTGCGCTTTATGCATTTTGCCGGCTTGCTGATGATGCGGTTGATTTGAACGCCCACAAAGCAGCGGCTGTTTTGCGGTTGCAAGAACGTCTTGATCGCGCTTATGCAGGCCGCCCATTTGATGCGCCTGCGGACCGCGCATTTGCTGCCATTATCGAGCAATTCGAAATGCCGCGCGCTTTGCCTGAGGCGCTGTTGGAGGGCTTAGCGTGGGACGCGACTGAGCGGCGGTATGAAACGCTCGAGGAGCTTTATGGATACTCCGCGCGTGTTGCTTCTGCTGTTGGCGCGATGATGTGTGTTTTGATGGGCGTTCGGGATGAAAATGCCTTGGCGCGTGCGTGTGATCTGGGCGTTGCGATGCAGCTGACCAATATTGCGCGTGACGTTGGCGAAGACGCCCGCGAGCGGCGGATGTACTTACCAACCGAATGGCTGGACGCAGCTGGACTGAGTGCAGAAGACGTGTTCGCTGATCCGCGCCCTAGCAAGGCAATCCGCGCGATGGTGCGGCGCTTGGTGATGGATGCAAACCGGCTTTACATGCGGTCTGAAGCGGGGATTTCGGCGCTACCGCTCAAGGCGCGGACCGGTATTTTTGCGGCCCGTTTGATTTATGGTGGCATCGGTCGCGAGGTGCAAAAAGCGGGCTATGACACGATTAGCACCCGTGCCCACACATCAAAGGGGCAAAAGCTGGGCTGGATCGCACAGGCTGCTTTGCGGACAGGGGCGAGCATTATGATGCCACAATCTGCCGTTGTATATGCACGGCCCTTGCCCGAAGTGGCTTTCTTGGTTGATGCGGCTGCGCGCAAAACGCCTGCGCGACCGTTTTGGGGTGATGACGTTCTGGCGATCCTGTCTGACTTAAAGGCGCGCGAACAAATGGACAAAACGAATATCGTCACTAGGTAACGGGGTACTCACGCGAAAGGTGAAGCCCACATGGATTGGTCAATTTTCATCGTCTTTATGGCGGCAAGCTGCACGGCTGCGGCAACAGGGTCCCTGTTCCCGCCGGATGGCTGGTACCGCGCGCTTAACAAGCCACGCTGGACGCCAAAAGATTGGATGTTTCCCGTTGCTTGGGTAACGCTTTATATCCTGAGCTCGGTCGCCGCGACGTTGGTGGCTGGTCGCGAAGGCGTAGGCTTGGCTTTGGCGTTTTGGGCGTTTCAAATTGCAGCAAATACGCTTTGGAGCCCTGTGTTCTTTGGGCTAAAGCGCATTCGTGCGGCGATGATTTCGCTCGTGGTGCTGTGGATTGCGGTTTTTGGGACGTTGGTAAGCTTCTGGCTGGTGCTGCCTATCGCAGGGTGGATGATGGTTCCGTATCTTGCGTGGGTCAGTGTCGCAGGCGCGCTTAACTGGTCGATCTTGCGACGCAACCCCGACGCGGTTGCTACGGTTTAGCGCCGCTCGATTTATTCTGCTGGTGGGGTGTCAAAGCGCCATTTTGCGCGCCGTGGCACGCGGCAGGCCAGCATCGGTTTGACAATTTTTGAGCGGAAGCGGTTCAGGTCAAGTGCCTCGTGAACGCCTACAACTTCCTCGCCCGCAAATTGCGTCTTTACCGCAGAACGTGAGTAGAAAGGTGCATCCAGCATACCTTTGACTTGAACTGGTTTGTATCCTGCATCAGCGCGGGTTTCGCGGCGGACCTGCCAAAGCGAACGCTTCATTGCAACTTTGGGGGGTGAGTTCAAAAGCTGCACTTCACCATCGTTTTGAAACAGTAGGCCTACGTCTAATGTGCTTCCGTCGCGGCGGTCTGCGTCGTAAAAACACACAGACCCTTTGGAGTGCGGATAGCGGCCCCAAGTCCAATAACTGAAGTCGTCCTCAAGCGCTGCGGTTCCGAAGTTTGCATCAAAGTAACCGTGCCCATCCCATTGCCAACCTTCTGCTTCAAGCTGCACATCAATATCCGCAGATGGTGCAAACGGGCGCCAAACATGGGTCCCCGACGGAGTAAGCGGTACCTCAAGGTTTGTCACAAATTTTGGCGTGAGGGTGACTTTGCCGCGCACCGGGCCAACCATTGGCGGCGCGCCCATTTCATTGATGTCGATCACCAGTTTGTCGCCCATCCATGTCATTTTGGAGGGGCCAACTTCAAAAATATTTTGGCTTGTGCGCAGGGCGCTTTCGCCCCGATCAGTCATTGTGAAACGTCCGCCTGGCCCGTAAGTGGCCACGTTGATACAGCAGTGGTTGCGCGGGGACTTGCGACCTGACCAACGATACCAAGGTGAAAAGACAGAGCCTATGAAGCTGATGATGCTGATGGCGCGGGTGCCGCAGTGGCTGATCCCGTCGATGTACCACCACGCATAGCCGTTGGGCGGGACGTCGATGTCGAAGTAAGGTCCGTCAATATCGCCTCGGCCGCGTGCTGTGCGGACAGGGTTGCCATCGGGATGCCCGCTCCCGGATGCGTCCCCCCACCCACCAGATACAGGCCGTTCAATGGGCTGCGTGCCGTCGGCCGAGCGAACGATGCCATCAGCCCATGTGGGCTCTGCCCGTAAAGGGAACCGTGGCTTGCGGGGAATAGCCGGTTGAATGTGGCCGGTGGCGTCAGGCTTTGGGGTGTCGGTTTTGGGGTGAAGGTGAGCCCGAAGCGGGCCAATGTGTTGAAAACCAGTGTCTGACATTGCGTAATTTCCCGTTGGCTCGCTGTGGTGTCTGTTGTGGGTGGCGCGTTCATGATGATTTCGAAGCGCTCCATCCCAGTGGGCTGCGCGCCGCCGGCTCGGTCTTGGGCGCAGATGTAAAGGGTGGGGTCTTGGGGCAGGTGGCCTGACCGGATGGGCCCAAACTCTGTTTTTGGGTCGTCTCCAAAAAAGACGGTGTGATGGCTGAGGTCAGGTCCGGTTGGTTGGGCCGCGAATGTGTGGACATGTGCGGATAGGCTGCGTGTTTGGACGTGCTCATTGGGGACGGCTGCGCGGCTGGATTTGCCCAGCAACCCGTCTTGCAGCGCTTTTGGGTCCCCGTTGAACAAAACGCGGGCAGCATCATGGCGTGTGCCGTCGTCTGTGGTTAGTCCGCAGATGCTGCCGTTCTGGACGTTTATCTGTTTGATATGTGTATCGAGTTTGAATGTAGCTCCGCGCGCTTGGGCTAGGGTGCGCAGTGTCTGCGCCAGTTGGTGCATTCCGCCTTTTACAGCATAGACGCCCAAAGCCTCGGAGTGTGAGATAAGCGACAACAGGGCAGGGGAGGCAAATGGATCACCGCCGACATAAGTGGCATATCGCCCGTAAAGCTGGGCGAGCCGTTTGTCTTTGAAACTGTGCCGCAGCGATTGCATGAGAGTAAACCACGGCGCCATCTTGAGCACGAGCGATGGATGCGACATCACCTTACGTGTCAGTTCCGCTTGCGATGGTACTGCGGCCTGCATCATAGGTGCGTCAAACGCTTCATAAAGAACGCGGGCGCGTTCAGAAAAAGTGCGATAGTCTTTTTCAGCGCGTGCGCCGCCCCACGTGCGAATGTTCGCAGCGGTCTCATCGGGGTTGGCCATCAGGTCAAGCATGCTGCCATCGGACCAGTAGTGGCGCGCAAGAATTTTTGCAGGTGTTAGGGTGAGGTGCTCTCCTAAGCTTTCCCCGACATCATCGAACAGTTTTTCAAACACATGACGCATCGTGAACACGGTTGGTCCGGCATCAATCGGCCCTGCTGCTGATGCGACGGTGCGCATTTTGCCGCCAACATCACTTGCGCTGTCAAAGACCGTGACATCCAGCCCCGCATCAGAAAGGCGCAAAGCCGCAGCTAATCCGCCGATCCCTGCGCCAATGATGGCGATGCTGTTGTTTGTTCGGTGCATGGTTTCGTTGACTCGCGCTCACTAATGTGTCCACTATAGTTTACACATTGCAAGATGGCTATAGTTTACACATTGCCATCTAAAGGAGCGGACCATGCCATTATCGAGCCGAATAGAGAGCGCGATTAACGCAGCCATTCAGATAGGTGAGGCGCGGCCTGCGCCGCCTAAACTGGCCTCGGCGCTTCGATACGGTGTTACGCCGGGGGGCGCGCGGATACGCCCGACGATTCTTACGTCTGTTGCTTTGGCATGCGGCGATGATCGCCCCGGCATAACGGACGCTGCTGCGGCGGCACTTGAGTTGGTTCACTGCGCGTCACTGGTACATGATGATCTTCCGTGTTTTGACAATGCAGATACGCGCCGCGGCAAAAAGACTGTCCACTTGGCCTATTCTGAGCCGCTTGCGGTGCTCACTGGCGATAGTCTGATTGTGCTGGCGTTTGATGTTTTGGCACGCGCTGGCGTTGAAGATCCGGCGCGGGCGCTTGAGTTGGTGAAGATCTTGTCCACCCGAACTGGCAGCCCTTATGGCATTTGCGCAGGGCAGGGGTGGGAAAGCGAAACAGATGTGAATTTGTCTGCCTACCATCAAGCCAAGACTGGCGCGTTATTCATCGCGGCAACCCAGATGGGCGCTGTTGCGGCTGGCCAAGAGGCTGAGCCGTGGTTTGAATTGGGCGCACGGATTGGTGAGGCGTTTCAAGTCGCTGATGATTTGCGCGACGCGCTTTATGATGCAGAAACACTTGGTAAGCCCGCTGGCCAGGATGAATTGAACGCACGGCCCAATGCGGTCACAGAGCTTGGGGTGCAAGGTGCTGTGACGCGCCTCAAGGATATTTTGGGCGGTGCAATTGCGTCTATTCCGTCCTGCCCGGGCGAAGCGTCACTTGCCAAGATGGTGCAGATGACTGCGCAGAAACTTACGCCCGTTGCGCCGGTTCCTGGCGAATAAATGACGGAAGCTGTATTGAAGACACGTTGGACCACCCGCCTTATTGCGAGCCGTGGTTTTCAAAAGTGGGCTGCACGTTTTCCTTTTACGCGGGCTGTGGCGCGCCGTGAGGGTGAGGCGCTTTTCGATCTGGTATCAGGGTTTGTCTACAGTCAGGTTCTGTATGCCTTAGTAACCCTCGATATTCCTCAAACTCTAAAGGCAGCGCCCCGATCATCGCGCGCGTTGGGGGCAATGCACGGCGTTGAAGAACGTAAAATGGAGGCGCTGTTACAGGCGGCACAGGCTCTAAAGTTAGTTCAAAAGCGCAAGGGCGCGTATGAGCTGGCGCGTCGTGGTGCGGCTCTTATTGGGGTGCCAGGCCTTGAGGCGATGATCCGCCATCATGATGTGTTTTACCGAGACCTGACAGACCCCGTTGCTTTGCTTCGCGGTGAAACAGAGACGGAATTGGCAAATTTCTGGCCTTACGTATTTGGCGGTGAAATGCCAGCAGAGCAGGCCAAAACGTATTCCGACCTCATGGCTGATAGTCAGGGTTTGGTCGCCGAAGATACGCTGCGCATGATTAATCTTGGCGGTATCACGCGCTTGATGGATGTGGGCGGTGGATCAGGGGCCTTTTTGTCTGCCGTGCAAAAGGCCGCCCCTAACCTGTCTTTGCGCCTATTTGATTTACCAGATGTGGCCCCTCAGGCGCGTACGCGTTTGGGGGAAGGTGTTGAGCTGACATCGGGTAGTTTCAAGACCGACTCGCTGCCCGAAGGTGCCGATGCAATTTCTTTGATCCGAGTTCTTTATGATCACAGTGATGAGACAGTGCGTGATTTGTTGGCCAAAGTTTACACTGCTTTGCCAGCTGGTGGGCGCCTTATCATCTCAGAACCTATGACTGGTGGTGTGGTCCCGCACGGGCCAGGAAATGCATATTTTGCGTTTTACTGCATGGCCATGCAGACGGGCCGCGCGCGATCTGCTGAGGAAATCGCTCAACTTTGTACGGATGCTGGCTTTGAGGGTGTTCGTATCCCGCGCGCGCCGCGGCCTTTTGTGACCAGCGTTGTCGAGGCTGTCAGACCTCGTTGACAAGAGAATTTCAGAAAACTGTCTAATTTAATTGACACATTGGTGTGTCAGTTTAGAATGACAGACTAAGCGTAACGCTGTGCTGAGTCTTTCTTCACACATGCAAATACGTAGATGAGGGAGGAAACGTGGAAGCATCCGCAGTCATATTGAAAGGTCCAAAGGACCTTGGGCTTGCCAAAGTCGCGCTTAAAGCGCCGGCAGCGAATGACGTTGTGGTGCAGGTTGCTCACTCGGGCATTTCCACGGGTACCGAGAAGTTGTTCTGGTCCGGTGCGATGCCCCCATTCCCTGGTATGGGATACCCGCTTGTTCCCGGATATGAGGCCGCCGGCGAAGTTGTCGAAGTGGGCTCTAACTCCGGCTATAGTGTTGGTGATCACGTCTTTGTTCCTGGTGCTAACTGTTATGAAGATGCATTTGGTCTGTTTGGCGGCTCTGCTGAAATTCTTGTTAGTGATGCCTCACGGGTGACACGTATTGATCGCGGATTTGGTGCGCAGGGTGCTTTGCTGGCATTGGCGGCAACAGCGCGTCACGCGATGGCAGGTGTTGATAAAGCCTTGCCTGATTTGATTGTTGGTCATGGCACTTTGGGCCGACTTCTTGCGCGCCTTACGGTAGCTGCGGGTGGTCCAGCGCCAACTGTTTGGGAAATTGATCCCGACCGTATGGCGGGTGCTCAAGGCTATCAGGTTATTCATCCAGATGCTGACACCCGCAAAGATTACCGCGCCATTTATGACGCGTCAGGTCGCGCTGATCTGATCAATGATTTGATCGGTCGTATTTCCCGCGGTGGTGAGATTGTGCTCGCTGGATTTTACCAAGACCCGCTCTCTTTCGCATTTCCGCCTGCTTTCATGAAGGAAGCGCGTTTGCGGATCGCAGCAGAATGGAACGCAGATGATCTGATGGCCACGCGGGCACTTGTTGAAAGTGGCGCGCTGTCTTTGGACGGACTGATTACCCACGAACGCACGGCCGCTGAGGCGACTGATGCGTATGAACAAGCTTTCACGGATCCTTCTTGTTTGAAAATGATCCTCAACTGGAGTGCAGCAGCATGAAAGACGAAGTGCCGAACCTAAAAGATTTCGACCAGCGTTTGCGTGACGAAGCACACGAGGATCTGGCGGATATCATTGCTGAAGAGCCTACAAGTAAAACGCAGATCATTGCGATCTACGGCAAGGGCGGTATCGGTAAATCCTTCACACTTGCTAACCTGAGCCACATGATGGCCGAGCAAGGCAAGCGGGTTCTGTTGATTGGCTGTGATCCAAAGTCTGATACGACGTCCCTACTTTTTGGTGGCAAAGCGTGTCCTACGATTATTGAGACTTCCACAAAGAAAAAGCTGGCTGGCGAAGAAGTAAAAATCGGCGATGTTTGCTTTAAACGTGGCGGTGTTTTTGCGATGGAACTTGGCGGCCCTGAAGTTGGCCGTGGCTGTGGTGGTCGCGGGATTATCCACGGGTTTGAGTTGTTGGAAAAGCTCGGCTTTCACGACTGGGACTTTGATTATGTCTTGTTGGATTTCTTAGGCGACGTTGTTTGTGGTGGCTTCGGTTTGCCCATTGCGCGCGACATGGCTCAGAAAGTTATCCTCGTTGCGTCTAACGATTTGCAGTCACTTTATGTGGCGAACAACGTTTGCTCTGCGGTTGAGTACTTCCGCAAGCTTGGCGGCAACGTCGGTGTCGCGGGTCTTGTTATCAACAAAGATGACGGCACAGGCGAAGCAGCAGCATTTGCTGAGGCTGTAGATATTCCTGTGCTTGCGGCCATTCCGCAAGATGATGATCTGCGTAAGAAATCAGCAAACTATCAAATCGTTGGCACGTCGAAATCCCAATGGGGTGATTTGTTTGCAGGTCTTGGTGATGCAGTTGCGATTGCACCACCTGTACGTCCAGCGCCGCTTGACCAAGATGGGTTGTTGGGTCTGTTTGACGCCTCTGAAACCGGCGGCGATGTGGTGCTTGAGCCTGCAACTGATGAAGACATGCGCGGCAAGCACGCTGGCACGAAAGTCAGCCTTGAAGTGGTTTATGACGATGTTTGATCGTCGCCAAAATATGGACAGCGCTCAATGAGTGGTGAGGTCACATATGACGCAGCAGCGCAAGCTGAGGTGACAGTGGGCGAGGGTCGTTCTGCTGGTGCTGATGTGCCGCCCGTGGGCGATGCGCTTGGGTGTCATTCAGGCAGCACAATGGCTGAGGCTGCAAAAGCTGCGGGTAACTCTGAGTTACTTGAAAAGTTTGCAGCCGATTATCCTGTTGGACCGCATGATAAACCGCAATCGATGTGCCCTGCATTTGGATCAATGCGTGTTGGTTTGCGTATGCGCCGCACTGCAACCGTTCTGTCAGGTTCCGCGTGTTGTGTGTACGGTCTGACCTTTGTGAGCCATTTTTACGGTGCCCGCCGCTCTGTTGGATATGTGCCATTTAGTTCCGAGACTTTGGTCACTGGTAAGCTGTTTGAGGACATCCGTGAGAGTGTTCATGAATTGGCAGATCCGGATCAGTATGATGCGATTGTTGTAACGAACTTATGTGTGCCAACTGCATCCGGTGTGCCCCTGCGGTTGTTACCAGACGAGATCAACGGTGTGCGTATCATCGGCATTGATGTGCCTGGTTTCGGTATTCCCACCCACGCCGAAGCAAAAGATGTCTTGGCGGGTGCGATGCTTAATTATGCACGCCAAGAAGTTGCCGCGGGTCCTGTGCCTGCGCCGAAGGGTGGCAAGAATGACCGCCCAACCGTGAGCTTGTTGGGTGAAATGTTCCCTGCGGATCCAATGATGATTGGCGCGATGCTTGCACCGATGGGTCTGGCGGCTGGCCCTGTGGTGCCATGCCGTGAATGGCGCGAGCTTTACGCAGCCCTTGATTGTGGCGCGGTTGCTGCGATCCACCCGTTTTATACGTCAGCTGTGCGTGAATTTGAGGCGGCTGGCCGTCCGGTCGTGGGCTCTGCGCCCGTTGGTCTTGATGGTACTGCTGATTGGCTTGCAGGTATTGGTGATGCGTTTGGTCTTTCAAAGGATCAGGTCGCAGCTTCCCAGAATGCGTTTTTGCCAGCGATTAAAGCAGCTCTTTCCGAAAAGCAGATCAAAGGTGTTATCAACGTTTCGGGCTATGAGGGTTCCGAGTTGTTGGTCGCGCGTCTGCTCATCGAGAGCGGCGCTGAAGTGCCCTACGTTGGCACGGCTTGTCCAAAAACCGCTTGGAACAAAGCAGATGCAGAATGGCTTGCAGCCAAAGGTGCGACTGTCAAATTCCGCGCGAGCCTTGAAGATGATTGCGCCGCAATGGAAGCGATCAAACCTGATCTGGCAATCGGTACAACGCCTGTCGTTCAAAAAGGCAAAGAGCTGGGTATTCCGTCTTTGTATTTTACCAACCTTATTTCTGCACGGCCTTTGATGGGGCCAGCGGGTGCTGGGTCACTGCAAGATGTTGTAACCGCCGCCATGGGCAACAAGTCCCGTATGGATCACATGCGCGCTTTCTTTGAAGGCGTTGGTCACGGGGATACCGCAGGTGTCTGGGAAGGCACGCCGAATGTGCGTGAAGACTTCCGCGCACTGAACGCCAAGAAAATTGAACGCGCCGCTAAGGCCGCAAAAGCGGCGGAGATGGTGTAATGCTGATCCAAGACCACGATAGAGCAGGGGGCTACTGGGGCGCTGTTTATGCGTTTTGCGCAGTCAAAGGCCTGCAGTGCGTTATTGATGGTCCTGTCGGGTGTGAGAACCTGCCGGTCACTTCAGTATTGCATTATACCGATGGTCTGCCGCCCCATGAGTTGCCGATTGTGGTGACGGGTTTGGGCGAAGAAGAACTTGGCCGCGACGGTACCGAAGGTGCCATGAAGCGTGCATGGGGTACTCTTGATCCTGCGTTGCCAGCCGTTGTTGTCACGGGCTCTATCGCCGAGATGATCGGCGGCGGTGTCACGCCTATGGGCACAAACATTCAGCGCTTTTTGCCGCGTACGATTGATGAAGATCAATGGGAAGCTGCGGACCGCGCAATGACGTGGATTTTTACAGAATTCGGCATGACCAAAGGCCGGATGCCCAAAGAGAAAAAGCGTGAAGAGGGCGCTGCGCCGCGTGTGAATATTTTGGGTCCGATGTATGGCACGTTCAATATGCCATCTGATCTTGCCGAAATTCGCCGCCTTGTTGAGGGTATCGGCGCAGAGGTAAACATGGTGATGCCGCTCGGGGCGCATGTTGCCGAGATGCGTGATTTGGTGAATGCAGATGTAAACGTCTGCATGTACCGCGAGTTTGGCCGTGGCCTGTGCGAAGTCTTGGGTAAGCCCTATCTGCAGGCACCCGTTGGCATCGACAGTACAACGAAATTTCTGCGGTCTTTGGGTGAACTTCTGGACCTTGATCCAGAGCCGTTCATTGAGCGTGAAAAGCATTCGACGATCAAACCTGTTTGGGATTTGTGGCGTTCGGTGACGCAAGATTTCTTTGCGACAGCCAGCTTTGCGATTGTGGCAAATGAAACCTATGCCCGCGGCATTCGTCATTTCCTTGAAAGCGATCTTGGCTTGCCTTGCGCTTTTGCTGTTGCGCGGACTGCCGGTAAGAAAACCAACAATGACGAAGTTCGTGCGATGATGGGCCAGAAGCGGCCCCTGATCGTTTTGGGCAGCATCAACGAAAAGATGTATCTTGCCGAGCTGAAATCAGGGCACGGTCCCGCGCCATCATTCATACCAGCCAGCTTTCCAGGTGCAGCTATTCGCCGTGCAACGGGCACACCCTTTATGGGCTACGCGGGCGCTACGTATCTTTTGCAAGAAGTCTGCAACGGGCTGTTTGATGCGCTGTTCCATATTCTGCCACTTGGTACGGAGATGGACGCAGCAGAGGCCACGCCAACTTCTTTGCGGCGCGATCTGCCGTGGGAGCCTGAAGCTCAGGCGGCTCTTGATCGGATCGTTGCGACACACCCCATTTTGACCCGCATTTCAGCGGCCAAAACACTGCGCGATGCAGCTGAAAAATCAGCGCTCGATGCGGGACACGACACCGTTAGCACAGCGACGGTTGAAGCTCTGGCGCCACAGCAGCGCCAAGCACAACAAGGAGAGTCTGCATGACGGACATGACATCAAACCTACCGCGCGCGGCAAAAGCAAAGTCTAACCAGACCGAGTTCGCCGTTTATTTCGCGGTCATTTTGCTGGCGACATTGCCGCTGGCATGTCTGAGTTGGGCGCTTGCCAGCCTCAAGTCAAAAAGTTTTCAGCGCAAAGGGCCATTTGCCCGCGCGTGGTCACAGGCGCGTATTATGACGCCTATGATTTTCTCGGCCTAAGGGCCGGGTCCGGCACGCAGGCCAGCCAGCCTGTTTGCCATACCAAGTTTTCTCAACGGCATTCGCCGGGTCGTTGGGGGAAGGACTGTGGAAGGGTTCTTCACGAGGTTCGTTATCCCGCCCCCGGGGTGACGGATTGTGGCAGGGGATGAGCCCCTGTCGTAACCCTGCCGCGGGGGATGCGCGGCATCAGTTATGGAGGAATATCCTATGGCTGACCTGTCCTTTACTGGGCTCACGGATGAGCAGGCTCAAGAGCTTCACTCGGTGTACATGAGCGGCCTTTGGCTGTTTGTTGCAGTTGCAGTTGTCGCGCACATTGCCACGTTCATTCAGTTTCCATGGTTCTAAGGAGCGATTGATAGATGGCTAAGTTCTACAAAATTTGGATGATCTTTGATCCGCGTCGCGTGTTTGTTGCACAAGGCGTTTTCCTGTTCTTGTTGGCAGCAATGATCCACATGGTTCTTCTGAGCACCGACGGTTTCAACTGGTTTGAAATCGCTGCTGCGAAGAATGGCCTGGGCTAATCGCACCGACCTAAGCAAACGCTGTGGGCGGGCCTGAACCCCGCCCACCGCATACACCAACTAAGTTTAACAAAGACGGCTCGTGTGGCGCCTGCCACCCTGCCGCTTAATGCGGAGATAGAAGATGGCATTGCTCAGCTTCGAGAAAAAATACCGCGTCCGCGGAGGGACATTGATCGGCGGCGATCTCTTCGACTTCTGGTTTGGTCCATTTTATGTGGGCTTCTTCGGGGTCACCGGAGCGTTTTTCGCGCTGCTCGGCACAGTCCTTATCTTTTACGGCGCATCACTGGGTGACACTTGGAACCCATGGCTCATTTCGATTGAGCCTCCTGAATTAGAAGTGGGCCTTGGCATGGCACCGCTGGCAGAGGGCGGCCTTTGGCAGATCATCACGATCTGTGCGATTGGCGCGTTTGTCAGTTGGGCGATGCGCGAGGTAGAGATCTGTCGCAAACTTGGCATGGGCTATCACGTCCCTGTTGCGTTTGGCATGGCGATCTTGGCGTATGTAACGCTTGTTGTAATCCGTCCTGTTCTTATGGGCGCTTGGGGTCACGGCTTCCCTTATGGGATTTTCAGCCACCTCGATTGGGTTAACAACGTCGGCTACGCGTACGGCAACTTCCATTACAACCCGGCGCATATGATTGCGATTACGTTCTTCTTCACAACCACGCTTGCGCTTGCGCTGCACGGTTCGTTGATCTTGTCAGCAGCCAACCCTGAAAAGGGCGAGCAAATGTTGTCACCTGATCATGAAGATACGTTCTTCCGCGATTTCATTGGCTATTCGATTGGGCCGCTAGGCATCCACCGTTTGGGTCTTTTGCTGGCACTGAATGCTGGTTTCTGGTCAGCGGTTTGTATCGTTATCTCTGGCACCATCTGGTTCGATGCGTGGTCTGAGTGGTGGTACTGGTACGTTGAGCTGCCCTTCTGGGCCGACATTGAGGGAGGCGTAAATGGCTGAGTATCAAAACATTTTCACTCAAGTGCAGGTTCAAGGCCCACCTGAATGGGGCATGGACAACGAAAACAACATGCAAGAAGAGCGCACAAAATCCGTAGGGTTTTCCACGCTCGCAGGTTGGTTTGGTAACGCACAGCTTGGTCCGATCTATTTGGGTCCGCTCGGTGTGATCTCTATGGCAACTGGCGCGATCTGGTTCTTGATGGTTGGCTTTAGCTTTTGGGCTCAAGCAGGCTATAATCCAGCCGTGTTCATGCGTGATTTGTTCTACTTCTCGCTTGAGCCGCCTGCACCTGAGTACGGTTTGTCCTTCGCGCCGTTGGCCGAAGGAGGCATGTGGATCATCGCCAGTTTCTTCTTGCTGGTCTCTGTCATGACATGGTGGGCACGCTCATATGTTCTGGCGCAGCAACACAAGATGGGCAAACACGTCTTCTGGGCCTTTGGTGCAGCGATTTGGTTGTTCTTGGTGTTGGGTCTGATCCGTCCTGTGTTGATGGGAAGCTGGTCTGAGGCTGTGCCCTACGGCATTTTTAGCCACCTGGATTGGACGCTGAACTTCTCAGTGACGCACGGCAACCTGTTCTATAACCCGTTCCACGCACTTTCGATTGTGTTCCTTTATGGCTCGACCCTGCTCTTTGCGATGCACGGCGCGACCATTCTTGCTGTGACCCGCTACGGTGGTGATCGTGAATTGGAACAGATCGCCGATCGTGGAACTGCGTCTGAACGTGCGGGTCTCTTCTGGCGCTGGACCATGGGTTTCAACGCGACGATGGAAGGTATCCACCGTTGGGCGTGGTGGTTCGCGGTGCTCACCTGCATCACTGGCGGTATCGGTATTCTTCTGTCCGGTACGGTTGTGGATGATTGGTATGCATGGGCGCAGCTGCACTATTACGCACCTGCAGATTTTTAGGAGGATATGAATATGTCAGATCCAAAACCCCCATTTGGTGGAGATTTCTCAAAGGCGCGTATGCAGTCTGAAATCTTCGGTCAGATGTTGTCCGGCGCAGTTATTGCCGCGGCAGTCATCGGTGGGCCTATCGTGTTTGTCTATGTGCTTGCGTTCCTTGGCTCATTCTTGCCCGATGATAGCAAAGAAGCGCTGGACCCAACTCCAGACAGCTTCTCGCATTACGAGCAGCTGATCGACGACCGGACTTTCGTCTAGTCGGCATCTGGGTGAACTTTCTCAAGGTGGGTCGCCGCCGCCTTGCGGGAAACGAGATTGATTAGGGCGCTGCTGTTATGCGCGCGCCCTGATCACAAGCCATCAGATCCTTCCTTCCCGGTGGATCTGGTATCGGGGTCTCCACACCCCGGTTCCCTTCCTGTTGGCTACAGGAAACTGGCGTCGCATCGGGTAACCGGTGCGGCGCTTTTTTATTTCTGATCTGGGAGGATCCGCCATGACTGACCGTCCGTTGACTCCGCATCTTGACCGCATCACTACGCCCGCTGATTTAAAGGGGCTGACCGATGATGCTTTGCGACATGTAGCAGACGAAGTCCGAGCCGAGGTCATTTCAGCCGTGTCTGAGACAGGCGGTCATTTGGGCAGCTCCCTTGGTGTGGTCGAGCTGACTGTAGCGCTTCATGCGGTTTTCAATGCCCCTTACGACAAACTTGTCTGGGACGTAGGGCATCAGTGCTACCCCCATAAAATTCTTACAGCGCGCAGGGATCGTATCCGCACGCTTCGTCAGGAAGGTGGGCTATCTGGCTTCACCAAACGCGCAGAGTCCGAGTACGATCCTTTTGGTGCCGCGCATAGCTCTACATCGATTTCAGCGGCGTTAGGCTTTGCCACAGGTCGTGACCTTGGCATGCCAACGGGTGATGCGATTGCGGTGATTGGCGACGGCTCTATCAGTGCTGGCATGGCGTATGAAGCGATGAACAACGCGGGTCATGAAAAGCGCCGGATGTTTGTGATCCTTAACGATAATGACATGAGCATTGCGCCGCCTGTAGGGGCGATGTCCGCATATCTCAATCAACTCAACGGGACGCCCTTTGAGCTATTCAAAGATATGGGCGAAGCTTTTGAAGCGTCGCTACCCCAGCCCATGCGAGACGGCGCGCGCCGTGCGCGTGAATTAGTAACTGGCCAAGGGGGTGGGAGTTCCCTGTTTGAGCAATTGGGCTTTACATACATCGGGCCGGTTAATGGTCACGACATGCCTCAACTTTTGGCAGTCTTGCGTCGTGCAAAGGCGCAATCGGATGGGCCTGTTCTGATCCACGCATGCACAGTAAAGGGCAAAGGATACGCACCGGCCGAGGCGTCTAATGATTGCTATCACGGCGTTTCAAAATTTAATGTAACAACTGGTGAGCAGCAAAAGTCGAAACCTAATGCGCCAAGCTATACCAAGGTGTTTGGTGAGACTTTGACAGAACTTGCGGCAAGTGATCCCAAAATTGTGTCTGTGACAGCGGCGATGCCTTCTGGGACTGGGCTTGATCTGATGCAGAACCGTTTTCCGAAGCGGGTGTTTGATGTTGGCATCGCGGAACAGCACGCGGTCACATTTGCAGCTGGTTTAGCTGCCACGGGTCTGCGCCCGTTCTGTGCGATCTATTCAAGCTTTTTGCAGCGCGGTTACGACCAGATAGTGCACGATGTTGCACTTCAGAACTTACCTGTGCGGTTTGCAATTGACCGTGCTGGATTGGTAGGCGCGGACGGCCCGACCCATGCAGGTGCGTTCGATGTGGCCTACCTTGCGAACTTGCCAAATATGACAGTGATGGCCGCTGCTGATGAGGCAGAACTGAAGCATATGGTAGCAACCGCTGCGGCCTTTGATGACGGGCCAATCGCGTTTCGGTACCCGCGTGGTGAAGGTGTTGGCGTAGCAATGCCTGATGCAAAAATCATGGAGATTGGTAAGGGCCGTGTGGTGTCACAGGGCAGCGACCTGGCGCTTTTGTCCTTTGGTGCGCATTTGTCTGAATGCAGTAAAGCCGCAGAGGAACTCGCAACCCATGGTATCTCGTGTACCGTTGCAGATGCGCGCTTTGCTAAACCGCTTGATCATGACTTGATCCGACAACTGGCCAGTCATCACCGTGCGCTAATCACAATTGAGCAAGGCAGCGAAGGTGGCTTTGGTGCTATGGTGCTGCATTATCTTGCCAACTCTGGGCTGCTTGATGGTAAGCTTGCAGTGCGCACCATGACGTTGCCGGATCGGTTTATTGATCAAGCAAGTCCTGCTGCAATGTATGCTGATGCTGGATTAACAGCTGTCGATATTGCTGCCAGCGCTATGCAAGCAATAGGAAAGACTATAGTAAAATTAACATAATCATGATTATGCGACCTCTCCTATCTGGAGTAGAAAATGCAGCATATTCTCAAGCTTGGAATTCAGGAATTCTAAAGTTATCATTGCGCTGAATTGGATCATTGGTTGCGGGTAGCCTTCTGTCGATTGGGGCAGTACGTGGCCTCGGAGAGCAAGCTGAAGTCCTTTTTCCTGCTCTTTCTGGCCACCAAAAGCAAAGACGCTAACATTTTTCTTCAAAGCTTCGTTTTAACGCGTCAAACTCACCCACGCATCGTACTGCGAAAGAAACACTTCACCATTCATGTCGCCGATTAGATGAGATTTTTTCAATCGATCCATCACCGGGCCTTTGACCTCGGAAAGGTGCAGCCCTACTCCCATATCAATCAATCTCAGATTGATTGCTTCAAGGCTTTCTAAAGCAGAAAAATCTACTTCATTGACCGCTGAAAACATCAGAACGACATCCTTAATATCACACCCTGCCGTCACTCGGGACTGAACCAAATCTTCAAGAAAACGCGCATTTACGAAATATAGGCTTTCATCCACCCGCAGTGTCAAAATATGTGGATTGGTCTCAACTGCATGCCTTTTCACATTCCGAAAATGTTGTGTGCCAGAAACAAGCCCAACCTCGGCCACGTGAGGCCGAGACGTCTTGTAGAGATGCAAAAGTATGGAAATACCTACTCCGCTTGCTACGCCAACTTCGACACCCATGATCAACGTCAACGCTATCGTCGCCGCTACAGCTATGAAATCCGCGCGCGCATAGCCCCAGGTTTTTCTGAGGATCGAGAAATCCACCAATGATAGGACTGCGACGATAATTGTCGCAGCAAGAGTGGCGTTGGGTAAATAGTAGACTAATGGCGTCAAAGCTAAGGCTGCGACAGTTAAACCGATGGCAGTAAAAATGCCCGCCGCGGGTGTTGCGGACCCTGCGTCAAAATTCACAACTGAACGTGAAAAACCACCTGTGACAGGAAAGCCACCAGTAAATGCGGCACCAAGATTTGCGGCTCCTAGCCCAATTAGTTCTTGATCCGGATCAATCCTTTGACGTTTCTTGGCCGCTAACGTTTGTGCGACCGAAATACTTTCTACAAAGCCAATTACGGATATCAGAATTGCCGGCATGAGCAGAGTTTTAATCAAGTCAAGAGAAAGCCCCGGAACTGTAAACGGCGGCAGGCTTTGAGGCACGTCGCCAACGATTTTAACCCCCATCCCATGAAGATCAAAAGCCCAGACTGCCATCGTTGTTGAGGCCACCGCGGCAACAGGTCCTGCTTTTGCCAACAGATCAGTCATCAGTGGACCCATACCAAGCCGTTTTAACAATGGTTTTAAACTGCCGCGGACCCAGAATAGAAAACCTGTTGCGCTCAGACCAATGACGACAGTTACCAGATTTATCTGATCCAAATGAGCCACGATCGAGCCCAGCATTTCAGGTAGAGTATGCCCATGAGCGCTAATACCGAGAATGTGTTTGAGCTGGCTTGTGGCAATCAAAATACCAGACGCAGTGATGAAGCCAGCAATGACTGGGTGACTGAGAAAGTTCGCAAGAAACCCAAGCCGTAGAACGCCCAAAAGTACAAGAAATGCTCCTGAGAGCCCAGCTAATGTAAGTGCTGCAACCGCATAGCCGGCGGTGCCAGTTTCTGCGACTTGCCCGATTGCA
The DNA here is from genome assembly GCF_047114695.1 of Nereida ignava. Taxonomy (GTDB): domain Bacteria; phylum Pseudomonadota; class Alphaproteobacteria; order Rhodobacterales; family Rhodobacteraceae; genus Nereida; species Nereida ignava. Next base: position 2,832 of record NZ_CP112886.1, on the reverse strand, counting down.
GATGCTGTTAACAACGACACAACAGCGACAGGTCCAACTGCTAGCGCTTTGGATGTGCCAAAGACCGCATAAAGAACAATCGGAGCGATTGAGGCATAGATCCCAGCCTCAGGAGGTAGGCCAGCCAACAGCGCATAAGCCAGAGATTGTGGGATTAGCATGATTGTGACGATTACTGCAGCAATCATATCATTTGAAAAAGCTGAACGGTCGTAGCGCCGCCCCCAGTCTAGGATTGGCAAATAACGTGCAAAATAGGTCATTGATTTGTTCAGTCTATAATGGGGAAACCACATCAGGATGCGGCTTCCCTTGGTATATCTCTGGGTGCTGCAGATGCATCACTCTGCCGGTGTCTTAAGCTTCTCTGGTGTTGCCATCCATTCCTTACCTTTCAGCATGGCCTGCCAGTAGATAGGTGGCAGCATCTTTTCCTTCAGAAACCATGCAGCACGGGTTGGTTTGGTACCGTTGAGAAGAAAAGAGGGAAAGCTTGGCTTCAAAACACCGCCATAACCAAACTCTGCCAGAACAATCTTGCCGCGCTCGACTGTCAGTGGGCAGGAGCCGTACCCGTCATAAGCAGACACCGGCGAACTGCCCCGAATATCCGCAACAATATTGTCGGCTACGGTGGGTGCTTGTTTGCGCGCTGCCGCCGCTGTTTTGGCATTTGGTGCATTCATTACGTCCCCCAAAGACCAGATGTTGTCATACGATTTGTGCCGTAATGTCGCCTGATCCACGTCAACCCACCCTGCGGCATCTGCAAGTGGCGAGACGCGAATGAAGTCTGGTGCAGATTGAGGTGGGCAGACGTGCATCATATCAAAATCAACAGTGATCGTCTGAACATCAGTATCTGGTTTGCGTACCTCGAAAGTCGCAGTTTTTGCAGAGCCGTCAACAGACACCAGGTTGTGGAAGTAGTTCAGTGTTGCGTCGTATTTTTCGATGTATTTCATCAGTGCGGGAACATAATCTTTGACGCCGAATAAAGCGCCGCCTGCATTCATGAACTGAATATCGATATTCTTGAGAGCGTTATTGCGGAACCACGCATCGCCAGACAAATACATCGCTTTTTGTGGCGCACCTGCGCATTTGATAGGCATCGGTGGTTGCGTAAATAAAGCACGTCCTTGTCTTAATCTTTGAACTAACTGCCATGTGTATGGTGCAAGGTCATAGCGATAGTTTGACGTCACACCATTACGGCCCAAAGTATCTTCAAGCCCCTCGATTGCAGCCCAATCAAGTTTCAGTCCTGGGCAGACAACCAGACGATCATATTTGATGACACGGCAGCCCTCGATAATGACTGCATTTTTTTGTGGTTCAAATGCCGCAACAGCCGCCTTGATCCATTTTACACCTCGCGGGATCAGCGAACCCATTGTTTTTGATGTTTGCTTAGGCTCAAAAATTCCACCGCCCACCATGGTCCAGCCGGGTTGGTAATAGTGGATGTCTGATGGATCGATTACAGCAACCGACAAACCCGACTTGCGGGCCTTCAAGCTAGCAGCAACTGAGATACCACCTGCACCTGCACCAACGATCACGACGTCATAATGGGCATCACCTGTATCCGCAGGTGTTTTCCCTCCGTTTGCAATTCGGCGCGCGACGCCGTTCATGTCAAAGCCTGCCGATTTAGTTGCAGCCAGTATCTCAGAAATGGGGCGCTTCTTGGCTTCGTGAAGGGACCATAGTGTCGCCGAGCGCATACCAGTCCGGCAATAAGCCAATACAGGGCGAGGGAGATCTTTGAGCGCATTGGAGAAGGCATCAACATCGGTATCACTGACCATCCCAGACTGCACAGGAACACATCGTGTTTCGATCCCTACCATCTGGGCCGCACTGGCTATTTCCTCAAATGAGGGTTGATCAGCACCTTCACCATCGGGGCGATTACAAATGATTGCGCGGATACCAGCTTCATTTATAGCATCGATATCTACGGCACTAATTTGAGCGCTCACGGTTGTTTTTTCGGTAATTTTGTTGAGTTTCATGATGGTTTTCCAGTTATAGTCCGTTGACGGGGACTTTGAGCATTGGGTTGCCGTCTTTGTCGGTTGGGACCTCGCCTGCGCGCATGTTCACTTGGAGTGACGGGATGATCAGCTTTGGCATAGCGAGTTGTGCGTCGCGCTCCGTGCGAAACTTGATGAAGTCCTCGCGTGTCTTGTCGCCGCCCACGTGGATGTTGTTGGCCTTCTCATCGGCCACAGTCGTTTCCCACTGAATATCGCGCCCGTTGGGTCCGTAGTCGTGGCACATGAACAGGCGCATATCGTCCGGCAGGGCCAGAACCTTCATGATGCTGTCGTAAAGCTCCTCAGCAGAGCCGCCCGGGAAGTCACAGCGCGCTGACCCACCGTCGGGCATAAATAGGGTGTCGCCCGTAAAGGCCGCGTTGCCCATGACGTGCACCATACAAGCGGGCGTATGGCCAGGCGTATACATAGCAAAGCCCTGCATATTGCCGATCATGTAGGTGTCGCCGTCCTCAAATAGCGCGTCAAACTGACTGCCGTCCCGTTGGAACTCGGTCCCTTCATTGAAGACCTTGCCAAACACTTCCTGCACAACGGTAATCTTGTGACCAACCCCGATTTTGCCGCCCAGCTTTTGTTGAATATAGGGGGCCGCGCTTAGGTGATCGGCGTGGACATGGGTCTCGATGATCCATTCCAACTTCAGCCCGCGCGTCTCGATCTGGTGGATCAGCTCATCGGCGTGATCAAAAGTGATGCGACCGGCTGCGTAGTCGATGTCCATAACGCTGTCGATGATCGCGCAGGCATCAGATGTGGGGTCTTT